>JAFZHX010000018.1 GCA_017554665.1 Alphaproteobacteria bacterium | reverse complement strand
GTCGGTAAAATCATGGATTCAAGCGACTATAATTTTGGCTATAATGCACAAACTGGTGAATATGTCGATATGATGGCAGCCGGTATTATCGACCCTGCCAAGGTTGTAAAAACAGCTATCGCTGCAGCTGCAAGCACAGCAGGCGTTATGCTGACAACTGGCGCTGTAATGACGGAAATACCAGAAGAAAAACCAGCAACCCCACAAATGGGTGGCGGGATGCCAGGAATGATGTAAAATAAAAATCCCCCAAACGGGGGATTTTTTTATTCTGTTACAACCGGTTGTTGTGGTTGTGGCATGCGTTTATGTTTGCGATGTTTTTTCATTTTTGGCATATGATGTTTTTTTGCTGCCTTGAATTCTTCAACAGAAACACAACCATCTTTATCTGCGTCCATCATCTGAACTTTTTCAGCCATTTTTGGACATTTTACAACCAAGCAACCGTTTTCAAATTCAGGACGTGGCATCATTTTATGTTTTTTATGCATGCAGCACATTTTTGCACTTGCAAAACCCAATGCAAAAATAATTACAAATAAAACAATTCTTTTGAAAATACCACTGTGATGACATTTGCATGCACATTTATGTTCGCAACAACAATGAGAATGTTCTACTGCAGGAGTTGCAACTACTTTTTTAAAAGTTTTTTTAGTTGCTGGTTTTGCAACTGTTTTTTTAGCAACAGTTTTTTTTGCTGCTGGTTTTTTTGCGGTTTGTTTTGCCATGGTTCCTTCCTTTGGTTTGTATGACGATACAATTTTATTTTATAATTTTTTTATTGTAAAGAAAAAATTATAAAATCCCCCGACAGGGGGATTTTTAATAACGTTTACAATAATAAGACTGTCCTCAGATAAGATCCTGCAGCTGAGATATTTCTCTCACACATTCATCAAATCTATTCCCTTTTGTAACCGTCACCGGATATGTTGTCCTCATTATTTTCAAACAACCATCGTTGTGTTGTCCTTTAATTCTATTTGACAGAGATTCATTTATACCTTTTTTGCACTCTCCAATGGCCATCCACTTACAACTATCAGTACTCCAATTATGGAGCGAATTCTGACTAACTTCACTCCATTTTTTTTCAGTATCAGCTTTTCTTGTTGTTTTGTTAACTCCATAGACATCGTCCAACCCAAAGTCATAACAAACCAATCTTAACATTAAATCAATATCATATAGGTTTTTTTCTGCTGACTGATACACAATACAATCTACCATCAGAGAACCATTCTGAAAATTGCCATAATATCTAGAGGCGCCACCACATCCTAAACCAATCGGCCGATATAACTTAACATCATAAACCGTAGATGTTACTAGATCAACCGATGTAATAGCTTTATGCGACTCGCTATGCCTATTATCTCCAACAACTTCTGTGGTTGATTTAGGATTAGTATCCGCGCCTTCTTTTGTGCTGTTATCAACCTCTGTTCCATTGTTACCCTTTTGTGTAACTCCTATGGTAACGTTTGATGCTGACACTATCTTTACTGGCAGCGCACAATTAAGTACTTCCTGACCGTTGGCATTATTTATTTTAATCGTTACTTTTGCCGTTTCATCAATATTACCAACACCAGACAAAGTAATAACATTATTTTCTTTATCTATACCAACAACATTTGGTGTGTCTGATCGATATTCAACAATACTGTAACCTTCACCAAAATCATATGTCAGTGTAGTTGCCCCCCCTTTTTCCACCTCTAATACTTTCGTTGGACATTCAGATGTTAATTCAACCGTTTCAGAACCAATCGACAATGAATTTGTTTTGCCATATTTTATATGCATTTTTATATTTGATATCTGCGATATCTTTACTTGATATTCACAATCGCCAATATTAGCAATATTAACCTTTAATTTAGTTTCATTACCCGCAACCCCAACTGAGGTTAAAGTAAGTGTATTGCCAGATGCAACAGCAGTAGCAACATTGCTATCTGGTCCTTCTGAAATTGTAACTGTTTGATTATCGCTAAATTGTACAACAGTAGAATTGCCCTGCTCTACGATCAAACTACTTACCCCACACTGGTTACCTGCCTCTGTCGTTTCTACGACTTCGCCATTTGAACCGATACGTTGTATCACAACAATACCATCTCGACCATCACGACCATTACGGCCATCTTTGCCAACAGGCATACACTCTTCGTAATAGAAAACATTATCCCCATTTCTGGTGCATGAATGCACAGGATGTGCATAGTATTGCGGTATGCATTGCTTTATTTTCCAGGTACCATTTATACATACAACATCTTGAGCATTCAACGTTTTCGCTGCCACTTCTGCCGAATCAGTACAAGAATCCGGTTTACCACAAGTGTTATCTATTTCGTATCGCTTCTGATTTATCTGAATTTCAAGATTGTTTATTTCTATCTTTTGCGTTGCTATATCGGCATCCAGTTTTTTTAATGCAATTGCTTCACCAATATTTGCACCAATACCAATTGCACTGACACCCAATGTTGCAATGCCAGCTGCCATCAAACCACCCTTGGACTTTTGACACTTTTCTAACGTTGTAATTTTTTCCTGCTTTAATTTCACAAGTTCGACAATATTGTCATCCAAGTAATCTGCATACAAAACCGTTGGCATAATCGATAAAAACAATGCAAATACATGTTTTAACAACATAACACCCCCCACTATTTTGTGCTATTGTAGCAAAAGCCAAAGATCAAGTCAATCCCCTTCTCAAACAAAAAAACCCCACAAATCGGGGTTTTTTACTTACACAAATCAAACGATTTAGTTCAAAGCATCTTTCAAAGCTTTACCTGGTTTGAATTTAGGCTGTGTAGATGCTGGGATTTTAATAGCAGCACCTGTTTGTGGGTTACGGCCTGTTGTTGCTTTACGTTTTGCAGATGTGAATGTACCAAATCCAACCAAACGAACTTCGCCTTTCTTTTTCAAAACTTTTGTTACTGTGTTGATAAATGCATCCAAGCAACCAGCTGCAGTTGCTTTTGTAACATTAACTTCGTTTGCGATTGCTTCAATCAATTGTTGTTTGTTCATAAGTTTCTCCTTTCATAATTTTTTAAAGGTGTTCGCAGTATCCAAGGCAATGTCGCTAGAATCTAAGTTTTTTTAGATAACATAGTTCTGTATCTCTTGCATTCTAAGGACATTGCCTGTACTGCTTGCTCGAATCGTAGAGAATTCTGCGATTTAAGTCAAGCATATAATTAAAAAAAGATTTGTTGACAAATTTTTAAATTTACGGAATCACAGTATCTGCATGCACTGCACGGGCACCAGGGGTATTATTTTCACACAAAACCCAGTCACCTTCTGCGCCCTGCAAATGTACTGTTCTGAACGAATCTGGTGTTTTTATCAACATAAAAACAATCACAGCAGCCCAAAACAATAACTTGGTAAATGCCCAAGGTTTCTTATACGCCCCCCTATCAAATTTATCCTTTAACAAATTCTGATACAAGGCCCATACCCAAATAGCACTTAACACCATTGCCGCAAAGAAAAATCCAATCAGCAAAGGACGCTTTATCATGCTTAGCCCACTTGCAATTCTTGCCCATGTATCTTGCTTAACAGGACAGACAAATAAAGCATTTGGAGATATATCGGTACTAAGCTCTATCGCGGCATTAGGGAACAGTGTTATATCAAAAGAAACCATCAGCACAATAGCTGTTATCATCATTATAACAAACATCATGGTTGGTTTCATGGTATTTATCCCTTGCTCTTGTGCTATATTATATCATAAACAACTATGTGATTGCAATTTGATAAACTTTTTTTTAATATTTTTTTATGTTTGCTTTACGTTCAAATCTTATTATCGGTATGACAACATATCACAATGAATATCTGGAATTATCTATTCCAGTGCTTGGGCGTTTAAAACAAAAGTTTATTTTAGTTATTCATAATGATAATCCTGCAGTAAAAATTACTAAAAGATACATACGAAAACTTGGTTACACAGGAAAATTATACTTCATAAATTCGGCGCATAATGTTGGGTTACTAAAATCAAGACTTGCGATTCTGAACTTGATTAAGCAAAAGAAATTGCACAAAGACTGGTTCTTGTTTATCAATGACGACGACTTTTTATTAGACGCCATTGTACCACGAGTATCTGAAAAAAACTTTGCCATCATACAAAATATGTGCCTGATAAAAAATAGACTTATTGATGTACTTCGCGTTTCAAGCAGAAAAGCTTTGTGCGACATCGACAATGAAAACACCGTTATCGTTCAACCACATATCAGTATCACTGGCACAATAGTCAGAACAAAATATATGCTTTTAGCAGGCGAGCTTTTAAGTTCTATTGAAGAAAAGCTGTATGATATCGATGCAGGTTTGTCTTTTATGCCACCAACGGACTTAATCATGTGGAATGCTGTAAATCAAATTGCTAAAAGCATAGACTCTGATTCAACACCTATATATATGGACAGTGTGAATTATGTTGCGACTGATATTGACCGCACAGATAACAGATATGATATACCAAGACGACCTTCTAAGAATGCCACAACTCAAATTGAACGCGCATTAGCTAAATATAGCGCCGTGATTTCTGCAGCTTTAGAAAATAATGCAAAAAATTAAAATATATAATTGAAACTGTATCAGAATATTTATACAATACCCCCGACAATAAAAGGAATACAAATATGACATACGATGAAATAAGAAAAGTATTTTTAAACTTCTTTGAATCCAAAGGACACAAAATTGTGCCATCTGCATCGTTAATACCAAACGATCCAACAGTATTGTTCACAGTTGCTGGCATGGTTCCTTGGAAGGGTATTTTACAGGGCACAGAACCTGCTTTTGCAACACGTGTTGCGGATGTCCAAAAATGTATTCGTGCTGGTGGCAAACACAACGACTTGGAAGATGTTGGCTTTGACGGAAGTCATCATACTTTCTTTGAAATGTTAGGTAACTGGTCTTTTGGCGACTATTTCAAAGAAGGTGCAATCGAAATGTCTTGGGAATTATTGACCAAAGTTATTGGTTTAGACCCTAATCGTATCGTTGTAACCACACACTATTCTGATGATGAAGCTGCTAAAATTTGGAAAAAAGTTGCTGGCAAAGAAGCTATTTTGCTGGGCGACAAAGACAACTGGTGGGCAGCTGGTGACACAGGCCCTTGTGGCCCATGTACAGAAATGCACTATGACTTGGGGGAACATATGCCAGGTGGCTTGCCAGGCACCCCGGAAGAAGATGGCGGCAGATATGTAGAAATCTGGAACGATGTATTTATGCAATACGACAGAGATGCAAATGGAAACTTAACACCTTTGCCAAAACGCAATGTGGATACAGGTGCTGGTTTGGAACGCTGGGCTTCTATTTTGCAAAACAAAACAGATAACTATGACACAGATTTATTCGTGAACTTGAAAAAAGCAGTTAGCGATATAACAGGTGTTGCAGAAACAGCAGAAAATATTGCAAGCTTTAAGGTTATTACGGACCACTTGCGCTCTGTTGGCTTTGCAATCGCAGACGGTGTTATCCCTTCTAATTCTGATCGAGGCTATGTAATTCGCAGAATTTTGCGTCGTGCTATGCGTCATGGTCAAATCCTGGGTCATCGTGGTGCACTGTTATCAAAGTTATACCCTGCTTTGATTACTGAAATGGGCATGGCTTATCCAGAACTGGAACGTGAACAAAAACGCGTTGTAGAAATTATCCAAAATGAAGAAAATGCATTTGCAGATATGTTGCAAAACGGTATGAAGTTGCTAGAAACAGAAGTACCAAAATTAAATAACAAAGTTTTGCCAGGCGATGTTGCTTTCAAGTTATTTGACACTTATGGCTTTCCTCTGGATTTAACTCAGATGATTTTGCGTGATAGAAATATCGAAGTGGATGTAGCTGGCTTTGAAAAAGCAATGAACGAACAAAAAGAACGCAGCCGCGCAAACACAAAAGGCACACGCATATTCTGGGAATCTCAAACTGAATTAGCAAACACAGACGACAGTGCTAAATACACACCTGTTGAAATGAGTGCAAAAGTATTGTCAATCTTGCGCAATGGTGAATTTGTTGATTCCGCAGACGCAAATGACGAAGTTGAAGTCGCTTTGGACAAGACAAACTTTTACGGCACACAAGGTGGTCAAACAGGTGATAGTGGAGAACTGAAAATTGACAACACAACTGTTATGACTGTTAGCGAAGCTGGTCGCGTTGACAATGTTGTTATCCACAAAGGTACATTAACAGAAAAATTGTCTGTTGGTGATATTGTATCTCCTGTGATTAACACAAATGTTCGTCAGCAAACAGCACGCGCTCATACAGCGACTCACTTGTTACAAGCTGCTTTGCGTACAGTATTAAATGAAGATGTTGCACAGCGAGGCTCTAAGGTTAGCCCTGATTCTGTTCGTTTTGACTTTTCATTTGGTCGCGCAATGACTGCCGAAGAAAAGCAAGCTGTAGAAGATTTGATTAACAAATGGATTGCAGAAGACTTGACTGTATCACACGAAGAAATGTCTATGGACGAAGCTGTTAAACGCGGTGCAATGGCTTTGTTTGGCGAAAAATATGGCGAAACAGTAAAAGTTATTACAGCAGGCGATGTTTCTTGTGAACTTTGTGGTGGCACACATATTCACCACACTGGCGAAATATTAAAAGCTCGTATTAACAAAGAAAAATCTATCAGCAGTGGTATCAGACGTATAACAATGTCTGTTGGCACACTGGCAGAATAAACAAAATCCCCAAATTGGGGATTTTTTTATTGTATTGCTTTTTTAAATTCTTCTTCGTCCCAAATAGTAATACCAAGCTGTTGTGCCTTGGTTAATTTACTGCCCGCATCAAAACCTGCAAGCACAATATCTGTTTTGCTAGAAACACTGCCTGACACAGTTGCGCCCATTTTTTCCAATATTTCTTTGGCTTCATCACGAGTATAACTTGGTAAAGTGCCTGTCAAAACAACCTTTTTACCAGCCAGGACACCATCTGTTTTAGGTGCAACAATTACAACTTCGCGCACATTTACCTGAGCCAGTAACTTGTCCAACGCAACGACATTATGCTCGTCCGCAAAGAAAGACACTATTTCCTGCGCCATAACATCGCCAATACCATCAATGTTTTTCAGTTGCCAATCTTTGGCATTACGAACAGCTTCCAGACTTCCAAAAGCCTTGGCCAAAATCTTTGCTGTAACCTGACCAATATCTGGTATGCCAATTGCAAATAAAAATCTGTGTAAATCAATTGTTCTGGAATTTTCAATTGATTGATTCAAGTTATATACAGACTTTTCACCAAAGCCTTCTAGATTTTTTATAGCATCACCATGCTGTGCAATTAAAGTAAATATATCTGCCGGTGTTTCAATCCAGCCGCGTGCAATAAATAATTCTAATTGCTTGGTTCCCATGCCGTCTATATCAAAACCATGCCTTGAAACAAAGTGTTCCAGTTCACCTAAACGCTGGGCTGGACAACCCAATGTATTAACACACTTGCGAGCAACTGCACCCGCTTCTTGGATTACTTTGCCACCACAAACAGGACAAGTTGTCGGAAATACAAATTCAGTTGCATTTGGATTTTGTTCTGCAACACCAACAATTTGAGGTATAACATCACCCGCCCTTTGAACGATAACCTTATCACCGACACGCACAGACAAACGTGCTATTTCGTCCGCATTGTGCAATGTAGCACGCGACACAACAACACCACCAATGTTTATTGGCTCCAGCTCTGCAACAGGAGTTAAAACACCAGTACGACCAACTTGGATTGTAATATCGCGCAAGTCTGTTATAGCACGCGCTGCTGGAAATTTATATGCAACCTCCCACCTTGGGCTGTTAGCACGACTGCCCATGCGTTCTTGGGTTGCTATATCATCAACCTTTAATACCAAGCCATCAATATCAAATGGTATTTCAGGTCTGATTAACATAATATCATTATACACCTGTTGAATTTCAGCCATATTATGCGCATGTCTTGCCCAATGACGAGTCGTCTTGAACCCCCATGATTCAAGTTTATCAAAATATTCTGATTGCGTTGCAAAAGTCCTATCTGATATTTCGCCATATGTATAAGCAAAAGCACTAAGCTTTCTGGTGGCGGTAATTTGCGGATTCAGTTGACGCAACGAACCTGCTGCCGCATTACGTGGATTGGCAAACTGCTTGTCTGATTCTGCATTAAGTGCGATAAAATCACTGCTTTTCATATATACTTCGCCACGGATTTCAACAACACTTGGAAAATCGCCAGACAGCTTTTGTGGAATGTCAGGAATAGTTTTTAAATTTTCTGTAATATCTTCGCCCATAACCCCACTACCACGAGTAAGTCCACGAACCAACACGCCATTTTCATATCTTGCCGCATATGAAACACCATCGACTTTTAGTTCTATGAATATATCTTTGGAGGTCAGCTTGTTAAACCAATCTGCAACTTCGCCTTCGTTAAAAACATCCGAAATAGACAGCATTGGCACACTGTGCGGAAACGATTTAAACTTTTCTGAAACAGCAGCACCAACATGAGTTGAAGCCCCATCTTTCGCCAATTCCGGGTACATCTCTTCTATTTCAAGAGCACGCTTTTTAGCTGCATCGTATGTTGCATCGTCAACAACTGGTGCATCGTTTTGATGATACGCAATATCCCATGCCTTTAATTTTTGCAACAGGTCGCTGTGTTCAGATAATATAAACAAGTCAGGTGTATTTTTCATACTTTGATTATAGAAAAAACGTACAAATAAAACAATATGAAAAAAGCACTTAATATCCGCACAAAGGCTTGACATTTTTAACAAAAAAACTACATATATCGTATGGTGGAGGTATAAACATGGCATATCCAAAAGAGTTTCAAATCGCGGCGTTGGAGCACGTAAAAAAAGTTGGAACAATACAAGCAGCAATAGACTTTGGGGTTGATCCAAAGACTATATTGCGTTGGAACAGAGAACATCATATTTACAAAAAACAAGAAATGCGCAAATTCACAGAAGAACAGAAAAGAGAAATCTTAACATATGCAAACGAGCATAGTCTGACCAGCGCAATGCGTGAATATAATCTTGATATTTATACAATATTAAAATGGAACGAAAAATTAAACATATATAAACCTACAGGCCACAGAGCCGAAGCAACACACAAAAAGAAATACGAAGTGCCAACGAATGAAAAGAAACAAGAAGTTCTTGATTTTGTGAAAAAATACGGCATCAGCAAGGCAGTTCGTGCGTTTAACATTCCTTCTTCAACTATACAGACTTGGAATAAAAAAGAACAAGTGTATAAAGCACGCAAACATCGTACTTTTACAGAAGCACAAAAAGCTTTGATTATAGAACAGGCAAAAAAAACTTCTGTATCAGAAGCCGCTAAAAAATACAATCTGTATAACCATCAAATCCATAACTGGATAAAAAAAACAGAAAAAGGCGATAAATAAAAATCCCCGTTTGGGGATTTTTTTAAATCTTTACACCATATTTACCACGATTAATTGGTCGATACGATAATGCTTCCGCCAAGTCCGACATCGCAATATCATCTGCACCACGCAAATCTGCAATAGTCCGAGCCAAGCGCTTGATACGATTATATCCACGCGCAGACATACCCATTTTTTCTGCCGCATTATTTAAAAACGCTGTCAGCTCTTCATTTAATACTGCATATCGTTCCAGCTCTGCACCGTCCAAGTGTGCATTTACCTTGCCCTGACGAGATATTTGTTTGTTACGAGCAGCTACAACACGTTGTCTGATTTGTAAGCTTGTTTCGCGTGGCGAAGTATCGTTATTCATTTCCCATGGATTCACCCCATCAACATCTACATGCAAGTCAATTCTATCCAATAATGGACCAGATATTTTATTCTGATATGCTTCGGCACAACGCGGTGCCTTGGAGCAAGATAGCGCAGCATTGCCCAAATGACCACAAGGACAAGGATTCATAGCTGCAATTAACTGAAAACGAGCCGGATAAGTTGCATTCCTGCGCGCCCTTGAAATCAAAATACGACCTGATTCCATCGGCTGACGCAAAATTTCAAGTGTTGCACGATTAAACTCTGGCAATTCGTCCAAAAACAATACACCGTTATGCGCTAATGAAATTTCACCTGGTCTAGCATCCGAACCACCGCCTGCCAGCGCAACAGGGCTTGAAGTATGATGCACACTACGAAATGGTCTGGACGACAACAAAGACTTGTTATTCAACTGACCTGCAATCGAATATATTATCGAAGTTTCTAAAATTTCTTCGGCCGTCATTTCAGGCATAATTGTTGGCAAACGAGAAGCAAGCATAGTCTTGCCAGAACCCGGAGGACCAACCATCAACATTGCATGCCCACCTGCTGCCGCAATTTCTAGTGCGCGCTTGGCCGACTCTTGCCCACGAACCTCTGACATGTCTAGCGTTGAATTAGTAACCGTATCGGGTGTAATAAATTCTGGTAAAGGCAATGTCTGCGAGCCCTTAAAATGGTTAATAAGTTGCACTACATGAAACGGTGCCAAAATATTACTGTGCCCTGCCCAACGAGCTTCGGCACCTTGGTCGCCAGGACAGATTATACCAAGACCATTGTTATTCGCCCAAACACTGGCTGGTAAAACAGCATCTGTTTTTACAATCGCACCATCCAAGCCGACTTCGCCAAGAATTAGATATTTTTCTAGTTCCGTCTCTGACAAAACGCCAATAGCACATAAAATTCCACACAGTATAGGTAAATCAAAGTGTGAACCGCTTTTTTCAACATCTGCTGGCGACAAATTCACAGTAAGTCTTTTAGGTGGCAATGATAAATTCAATGCAGACAGTACATTTCTAATACGTTCTGCTGATTCTTTGACCGCCCTATCCGCCAGACCAATAATATTAAATTCAGGTTTTGATAATCCGGAAGACAACTGCACCTGAACATCAATAGGTGTCGCTTCCATACCGTTAAATATGATTGAATTCAAAGATATCATACTTTGCATATTATATCTTGAATTAAATTTGTGCAAGTTATATTATACCCATTGTTACACAAAGGATTTTATATGCCGGCTAAAACTAAAAATGTTGCACGTGAATGGTTTAACACTATTTTTTATGGTGCTTTGATTGCAATTGCTTTTCGCAGCTTGTTACTGGAACCATTTAACATTCCATCAGGTTCTATGATTCCAACTTTGCATATCGGCGACCATATATTTGTAACAAAGTGGACCTATGGATATTCTAGATATTCTTTTCCTTTTGGCTCATGGAAATTGTGGAACGGACGCTTTTGGGCAACAGAACCGTCAGTTGGCGATGTAATCGTATTCCGCAATCCTGTTAATCAATCACAAGATTATGTAAAACGCTTAATCGGTGTGCCTGGCGATAAAATTCAAATGATTAATGGCCGCTTGCATATAAATGGCAAACAAGTAGAACGCAAGAATCCACGCCCTTATATCGTTGCAACTATGCCAAAGTCAATGCGAAGTGTTGGATACTATAAAGATAACATGTCTATCAAAGGCAATAAAATTTGGATTGATAATCAACCTGCCCCATTTAACTATACAGTAGAATACAAATCAGATAAGTTCTGCAATATGTACTCTAGTGCTTGCGGTGTGTTCTATGCAACAGAATATACCGAAGTTTTGCCAAACGGTGTAGAACACAGCATAATTGAATTTACAGACGATGCTTATTTGGATAACACTCCTGTATTTACTGTGCCAGAAGGACATCTGTTCTTTATGGGCGACAATCGCGACAACAGTAATGATAGCCGTGGCGATGTTAGCTTTGTTTCCCGCGACAATGTTATGGGACGTGTATGGAGTATTTGGTACTCGCACAACTACTATGCACCATTCTTGTCAGTTTGGTCATGGGGAAATAAGATGCGCTGGGATAGATTTGGAATGGGAATACATTAAAATGAAAGAACTAAATTATAAATTTAAAGATACAAGCTTGCTAGATTTAGCACTGGTACAGCGCGGTGTAAACGCTACACAAAACAATGAAAAGTTAGAGTTTGTAGGTGACCGTGTTTTGGGGCTTAGTGTCGCAGGACTGTTGTACGAAATGTATCCAAACGAAACAGAGGGAGAATTGGCTCGTAGGCATGCGACTTTGGTTTCAACAGAAACACTTGCTCGTATTGCAACAGAATTTGGTCTGGACAAAAAGATAAAGCACGGACATATGACTGCTGGTCGTACTATGCATATCTTGGCAGACGCAATGGAAGCTGTATTCGGGGCTATATATTTGGATGGCGGGTTTGAACCTGCACGCAAGGTAATTGTCGACATCTGGCGCGATTTAGCATCTGTTGATACAATTGCTCCAAAAGACCCAAAAACAACTTTGCAAGAACTGGTACAGCAAGCTGACTCTGGTAATTTACCAGTATATGAATACCTTGAGCCAACTGGTGCTTCTCATAACCCAACATTTAATGTTCGCGTTACAGCTATGGGAAAAACCGCAACAGGTAGTGGCGCATCAAAAAAGTCCGCAAGTATCGTAGCTGCTGAAGAGCTGCTGAAAATCCTTGCAATTTAGACTTTTGAGAATTAAGATTCAATTAGAAATAAACACAAAAAGGAAAAAATATGTTTTCAATATTACTAGTTTTGTTAATTATCGTTGCAGTTTTGATGATTGGTATCATCTTGTTACAGAAATCAGAAGGCTCTGGAATGTCTGGCTCTTCCGCTGCTTCTATGTTTGGTGGCGCATTAACAGGCGCAGCAGCAGGCAACTTTTTAACACGCACAACTGCTTGGTTGGCAACAATCTTCTTTATATTGTGCGCGGCTTTGGCATTACTTGCATCTCGTACAAATACAGAAGCACAACAAAGTAGCTTGCGTCAGGAAATCGTTGAACAAACAGCTACAGCCGAACCTGTCGCGGCACCCGTAGCTGACACTGTACCCGCAGAAACAACAAAATAATTTATTCCCCCATTTGGGGGATTTTTTTTACCATAATAAAAAAACGCCCCGCTATAAGGGGCGTAGACATGAAACTTTTTTATTACAATTAACGGTTATGTGATACTGGTCTGTCGATAAACATCCAGATTAGCCACACCAATGCGGCAATACCAATAATTGCATACACGATATTGCTGGCCAATGTTGCTGGTCCAAACAAATATGCAACTAAGTCAAAACCAAAGATTCCAATCAGTCCCCAGTTCAGAGCACCGATAAATGTCAATGGTATAAGAACATAGTTCGTTAGTCCTTTCATCTCTTTTTTCTCCTTTTCAAGGTTTGTTTTGTCTTTGTTCAAGACATATATATTATAAACATTTTATTTTCTTGTTTCAATCGCAATACACCGCTTAGGAAAAGGTACCTACCTATTATAAAACAAACGATATTCGTGTACACATTGCCGCAACAAAGCACAATAAAAAAACCGCCCATTGGGCGGATATTATAACTGAATATACAAAGACGGATGATGTTCCAGTTTATCAATTCCTTCGTCCAGAACTTTACGATATTCCAAGAACTTCTTTTTATCTTCTTTACTCAAATTGCTTATCGCAGGCAGTTTTACGGTCATTGGGTTTACATGTACACCATCTTTGATAATTTCATAATGCAAATGCGGACCAGTAGAATAACCTGTTGAACCTGCATAACCAATTATCTGTCCCTGGCGAACATTAGTACCAACATTTACACCCTTGGCAAAGCGAGACATATGAGCATACAATGTTTCAAAAGAACCATTATGACGGATTTTAACAAAGTTACCATGACCACGATTATAGCTGCGCGCGATTACACGACCTGCCCCAGCAGATGGAATAGGTGTTCCTGTGGCAGCACGAAAGTCAACCCCCTTGTGTGCACGTGTAAATCCCAAAACAGGATGCTTGCGCTTTCTTGAGAAGTTACTGGTTATCTTGGCATTGTTAATCGGCGTGCGCTTTAAAGACTTGATAGCACCATTACCTTCGGCATCATAATAGCCAATTGTGCCGTCAGACTTTTTAAAGCGGTACATTTTTACATTACCACGAAGAGCTTGGAAAGACACTGCCAAAACATTACCATTATCTATCTTTTTGCCATCAGAAAAATTTTCTTCGTACAAAACCCAAAACTTCTGACCTGCACGAACATCGCGCTCAAAGTCCATTTCAAACGCCAATAAATCATACACATCTATCAATATTCCTGCCGGTATTCCTGCACGCTGACCCGCTAAATAAAAGCTGTCCCCGTCCAAGATTTCGCCACTGCGCCATACCGCACGAGTATCACGTTCTATATCAACAGTGTTACACTGCCAAGCACCAGACTCGTTACAAGTAAGTTCAACTTGACGCCAAGGCGATGGAATAACAACTATCTTAGAAACACCAGCATTATCATTTGGACGAACAAATTCCAACTTGTCCCTATCTGCACGCAAGCCAGCAATACCTGCGTTTTTTTTCAAAACACCTGCGATTTCATTGACATCGTTGTGGCTTAACCCTTGGGCCAGTAACAAGCCCGACAATGTGTCTCCAGAAGACACAACCACAATAGAAGAACAGTCACTTTTGTGATGCATCTGAGAAGGAGTTCTACGAGTTATAACTAGAAATATAGCAATCAAACTTAGTAGTACAGCCAACGCCATAACAATACGAGTTAGATTTGCAGTTGTAATAATATCTTTTGCTTTTTTCATAGTGCAGATTATAATAACTTTATGAAAATAAATCAAGCGTTCACAATTTTACAGCAAGCCGGCGGAATACGAGCCGCAAGAATTATCACAGAAAATGTGAAGAATTTGCCTGCGCTAAAAGTCTGGATAATGGCACGCAAACTGCGTCGCGGTGTGCCTGTGGCGAAAATCATCGGACAAAAATGGTTTTATGGGTTAAAGTTCTTTACAAACAAACATACTTTGGACCCACGACCAGACACAGAAACACTGGTATATGCTGTGATTGCAGATTGCACAAACAATAATCCCAGAAACATCTTGGACTTAGGCACTGGCACCGGTTGCATCATATGCTCGTTGATTAAAAACATTCCGAACTCTTGCGGGTTGGCCATTGATATTTCTTCTTCTGCTTTACGCGTTGCGCGTAAAAACATCAAAGCACTTGGGCTATGTGACAAAATCCAAACTATTCGTGGTAGTTTTAATAATCAAAAACTAACTAAACAAAAATTCGATATTATCGTGTCTAATCCGCCTTATATCGCACATAACGATAACCGTGTTAACGATGGCGCAATGCACGATCCAAAACTTGCATTATATGCTGATAAAAATGGTTTGGCAGCTTATGAAGCTATCGCAACAAACGCAAAAGACTGGTTAAACAACAACGGCAAACTGTATCTGGAAATCGGTATTAACCAAGGAAAAGACATACAAAATATATTCAAAAAAAATAACTGGAATTTTGTATGTAGCCATAATGATTTATCTGGTATAGAGCGCGTATTAGTCTTTGATTTGGTGGCAAAATGAAACAGCTAAACGACACAGATATAGAACAAATGATTGCAAATGACTTTGTGCCAAACACGTCCAAAGTACAAAGCAGTGTACGCAAACAACTACATTTATCTACAAGGATCCCCAAAGCAAAAACACCGCAAAAAAAATACGAGAAGTTAGATTTACACCATCTGACAGAAGAACAAGCATGGGCGGCAATTATGACTCTTGCTCAGTCAGGTGTGCGCGACGCAACTATTATTACTGGTGCCAGCGGAATCCTAAGAGTAAAATTTCAACAATGGGCTACGGACAGCCTGTTTAGTCCATACATTATATCTTGGGCACCTTTAAACAACGGCAGTTTTTCTGTAAAATTTAAAAAGCATAAAACCGAAAATCAATAACTGTTACACCAACCTAAACACTGAGGGAATTGTTTTTTCAATGCAGCATTATTGCCACGATATTTTTTCAAGCGGGCACTAGATATTCCTTTTTTGAAACAAAACTTTTTACCGATATAATTTATCCCCGCTGTAACAGCTGCGGCGTTTACCTGTTTTTTATTTTCAAGAACTGGCTTCACTTTACTACCCAAAGGATCAACTTTTATATTATTAAATCGCAATTCATAGTGCAAATGAGGCCCCCCACTGTTACCTGTGTTACCTGAATAACCTATTAATTGACCTTTTTTTACTTTTTGGCCTTTTTTTACACTGAAGCTATTCATATGAGCATAAAGAGTAACGGCTGTTTTTTTTGATACAGTAAACGAATGCTGTATTTTTACAACATTTCCATATCCACGCCACCAACTGGCTTGAATAACTATTCCGTCTGCAGCTGCATATAATTTGGTATTATTTCTGGCTTTGATATCAACCCCACGATGATAAGCCGTGCCTGTTTTCCCATTTTTAGTTTTGGGTGCTGCACGTTGACCAAAATCAGAACCTATTTTTACAATATCGCCATTAACTGGTGGTCTGAAATAATTCTGAGAACCGTTTTTATTCTTTTTAGGGACAACATCAGTACCGCTGGATTTGTTGCTTGAGCTACTGCCACCTGAACTGCTGGACTTGTTGCTTGAGCTACTGCTACTTGAACTGCTGGAGCCACCACTGGAGCTACCGCTACTTGAGCTACTGCCACCTGAAGTGCTGGATTTGTTGCTTGAGC
>JAFZHX010000002.1 GCA_017554665.1 Alphaproteobacteria bacterium | reverse complement strand
CGAAGTGCTGGATTTGTTGCTTGAGCTACTGCTACTTGAACTGCTGGAGCCACCACTGGAGCTACCGCTACTTGAGCTACTGCCACCTGAAGTGCTGGATTTGTTGCTTGAGCTACTGCCACCCGAAGTGCTGGATTTGTTGCTTGAGCTACTGCTACTTGAACTGCTGGAGCCACCACTGGAGCTACCGCTACTTGAGCTACTGCCACCTGAAGTGCTGGAGCCACCACTGGAGCTACCGCTACTTAAGCTACTGCCACCTGAAGTGCTGGATTTGTTGCTTGAGCTACTGCTACTTGAGCTACTGCCACCCGAAGTGCTGGATTTGTCGCTATCACTATCCACTTCATCATCGTCATCAGAAGCATCATAGATATCTTGATCTTCTTCGTCTTCCTTATCATCGTCATCAGAAGCATCATAGATATCTTGATCTTCTTCGTCTTCCTTTATTTCACCTTCTAGCATTAACACTTCGTATAATTCTTCTTCCGCATCTGCCATCAGACGTTCTTCCTCTACTAAAGTAATACCGGCATAAGCACATCCAGAAATACAAACACCATTCGAATCGTACACACTCTCTACCGCTTCGTATCCTTCGGCCTTGACAGCTATTCTGTCCGAAAAAGACACATCAGAAAATGTTTTTGGAAAGCTTTGTGGGGTTATATATCCTTTTTTGACGGCGTTGGTCAACAGCCCTTGCTCTGCACCGTGTGCAGACAAGACACAAAAAACACCTAATAAAAAAAACATCCCCCGCATATTTTTATTATATCATGTTAAAAAAAAATTTTGCATGACTATTTTTATTTTTTTTGCTATTAGTTTTAATAACAGGATTTTTTGCCATGAAAAAAGTACAAACTGTTTATGAACACATTCGTAGTAACAATATAAAAACACTTATCTTGGTGGCTTTATTCCCCTTGATTTTTATCGCTTTGGTTTTCTTGTTCGTGTGGGCCGTATCTCCGCTTGAACAGGCAATCACAACAACAATTTCTGTAGCATTACCTACATTTATTGTCTGTTCTATATGGATGTTAATATCTTGGGCATTTGGTGACTCTATGATGCTTAATGTAGCTGGCGCATATGAAATTAACAACACAGCAAAAGAATATCGTGAAATTTTTAAAACCGTAGAAAATGTTGCCTTGGCCGCAGGCTTGCCAACACCACGCGTATATATTATAAACGATAGTTCTTTAAATGCTTTTGCTACAGGACGAAGCCCACGCGATGCTTCAATCGCTCTTACAAAAGGGATTATCAACAAGTTAGACAAGCAAGAGCTGGCTGGTGTAATTGCTCATGAAATGGCACATATCGGCAATCGTGATATCAGATTGGATATGTTGCTTATTACCAGTATTGGAGTTACAGCATTTATTGCCGATATTCTTTTCCGCTCTTCAATATACGGCCGTTCCAGTAATGATGAACGTAGTAACAACAGTGCCGCAGTATTGATGATGGTATGGTTGGCCTTTACAGTATTTAATGCCATTGTAACACCATTACTACGAATGGCCGTTTCTAGAAACCGAGAATATGCAGCTGACTCTACAGGTGCACACATAACTAGAAATCCACATGCTTTGGCAAGCGCACTACGAAAAATCAGTAAAGATTCTAGGGTTGAATCAATGGACAACTTAAAATCCATGGCTGCCGTTTGTATTGCAAATCCTGCTGGTTCAAAAGAATTTATATCAAACATAATGGCAACTCATCCGCCAGTAGATAAGCGCATCAAGCGTCTGCAATCAATGAGTATTTAAACAAAAAAACAAGTAAAGGAAGGGTAACAAATGGCAAACTTGCATTTTCACTATGGTGTTATGAGCAGCTCTAAATCGGCAGCTTTGATTATAAATGCGCATAACTTTACACATAATCAAAACCAAACCGAAGTCATAAAACCATCGTTTGATAGCAGATTCTCGAACGAAAAAATCGTTTCTAGAATTGGACTGTCTTGGGAAGCGAATGCAATACCTAGCCTGCAAGACTATGCCCCAAAACCAGAAACAAAACTGATATTGGTGGACGAAGTGCAGTTTTTTAGTCCGGCCGACATTGACAGACTTGTAAAAATCGCAGACGAACAAAATAAAATCGTTATGTGCTATGGCTTGATGGTTGACAGCAATGAAAAAATGTTCCCTGCATCACAAAGACTTATCGAAGTCGGTGCAAAATTACATCGCATGGAATCTTGTTGTCAAATTAACGGCTGTATGCGACTGGCTACACACCATCTGCGCTTTGATCAAAACAATAAAGTTATCCGCGCAGGAGACCAATTTGCGCTTGGCGATAGCAACTATAAATCCGTTTGTCGCCAGCATTTTAATCAGATTTATCACGCTCCACAAAAAGTCAGATAAAAAAAATATTATTTTTTCTTGCATTTTGAATAAAATGATATAGAATATAAGACCGTTGCATCCATAGCTTAACTGGATAAAGCATCTGACTACGGATCAGAAGACTGAGGGTTCGAATCCTTCTGGATGCGCCACGAATTCAAGCACCGCCTCTGGGCGGTGTTTTAATTTTGTTTAAATAAAATTATTTATAAAAAATCCCCCGAATTGGGGGAGTGGTTTATTTTAAGTAAAAAGTTATTGTCGCAACAACACGAACCTTTTTGTTAATCGCCTGAAGCTCGTTCGAAGACCAGCTGTCTATTGGATCGCGAGATTCTATGCTGAACACACCTTGATTCGCGCTTTTGATTTTACCCAGTCTTGCTTCTGCATCCTTGGCAAACTGTTGACCAGCAGCCGTAGCATTTTTTGTCGCCTGTTCTATCATAGAAATTTTAATGTCATTTAAACCATTAAAAATGTAAATTGGCCCAGAATAATCTTCGGTAATTGTAATGCCACGACGAACCAATTCGCCCATACGACGAGAAACACTGTCCACCAATTCAACATTATTAGAGCGAACCATTACACCGGTTTCAATCACATAACGACCATCGTTTTCTTGATTCTTGATTTCAGAATCTGAATACCCTGCATACTTATCACGAACTTGGATACGCAGATTTTGTATATCCGAGGCTTCAAATCCTGCACTTGTTAAAAAGCCATAAATTTCTGCAATATCGTTATCTATTTCTTGTTGCAAAACAGACAAATCACCACCAACACCATTAATTTTGATATTCCATATCGCTGTATCCGCAACGACGTCACGTTCGGCAAGCCCCTTGACAGTAACTGTACGAACAGACATTGCACGATAAATTCCATCGCCTATAAAAAAACCGCCTAATGCAACACCAACCGCCAATACAGACAGCCATAACCCGGACATAGATTTTAATTTGCTTGTTAATTTCATAAATCTCTCCCTATTGTTACGCAATATAATTTACCACATTAATCGCTATTGTTTCAAGACTAAATATCTTGGATTATTTTGCTAATCACATAATTTGCCATAGTCAGTCCAAATGTACCCGTTACAGTTATTACTGACCCAAGATTCTTGGCATGTCCTGTTACAGGTCGTGGCGACTGTGTTGAATAAACCACAGGTATATCTGACAAATTGGCTTCACGAACAAGACGACGAACACGCGATGCCAATGGACAAACACTCGTACGGGACAAGGGTGCTATTTTTATCAACGATATATCCGTCTTGGAAGCAGCGCCCATACTTGAAATAATTGGTACATTATGAGAACTTGCCCATTTGTATAACGCAACTTTGGATTCAACTGTATCAATCGCATCAATTATAAAATCTGGCTGAATTGATAATTCTGTGTTTTCATCAAAAAAAACATCCAATGCATCAACAACTATTTCTGGGTTAATGTCATGTATTCGCTGCTTTGCAACAAGCACTTTCTTTTGTCCCACAGTGCTATCCAATGCAAACAATTGACGATTTATATTTGATTCTTCAACACTATCAAAGTCAACCACGATTAAATGACCAACACCTGAACGCGCCAATGCTTCAATAGCAAAAGAACCAACAGCTCCACAGCCAACAACCATTACAGTTGCCGCTTTTAGCTTTTGTACTCCTGTATCGCCAAACAATAATCTAGTCCTGTGTAATCTTGTCATTTATTTAACATCCGTATCGTGTTTTTGTATATTATATCAGCCATTTTTTCGGGTGCAATATTCAAAATAGATGCTATACGCCCTACTACTGTAACAACATCGTTCGGATTTGTTCCGTCTGTTTCTGCTAATATTCTGTCCAGCGAAGTAGATAACAAGCATGATGTGTTTTGTAAATTTCGTGGTCCAAATGAAAAGTACATATTATATTTTTCTGACAGCATTTTAATATCTTTTGGGTTGCCAGAATAACAATGTGCAACTATAAAGCGTGGCAACTTGTTCTGGAACACCTTAAACACATGTAAAACCTTGTCCCAAGCACCAACACAATGCAAACATACACCGCGGTTTAATTCATATGCCAATGCTAACTGCTGACAAAATGCAGAAGTTTGCTTTT
>JAFZHX010000017.1 GCA_017554665.1 Alphaproteobacteria bacterium | reverse complement strand
TTAAATTTTGATAAAACATTTAACGATGCCCAGATAATTCGACTTGAAACAAATTATCGCAGCACATCAAATATTTTGAATGCAGCAAATTCATTGATACGACACAATCAGGGTCGTCTTGGCAAAGACTTGCGTGTTGCAGACGCTTCAGTTGGTGCAGAACCTGTATATATCTTAACATTGCCAAGCGACAGGGACGAAGCGCGTATTATTTCTGATGCTATTTTGCGTGATGGTTCCAGGGATTATAATAAATTTGCAGTGCTTATTCGCGCTGGCAGTTTGTCCCGTATTTTTGAAGAAGAATTTTCATCTCGTGGCTTGCCTTACAAATTGATTGGTGCGACCAAGTTCTATGACCGTATGGAAATTCGTGATGCGATTGCATATTTGCGTTTATTGGTGTATCCGTTTGATGATATATCTTTCTTGCGCGTGATTGCAAAGCCTAGACGCGGTTTTGGGGACAAGGCGATACAGACACTTCGTGCAAGTGGTGCAGATTTAATGTCAGGTTTAAGAAATGCAAAGTTATCTGCAAAACAGCGTGCTGCTGCGGATGAATTTTTAGGTGCGTTTGATTTTGATTGGAAGTCAATGTCGCCTGTGGTGGCAGCAAAAAAACTGCTGACAGATTCAGGTTATTTAAACATGTGGCACGAGTCGAAAGATGCAGATGCTCCTGATAGGTTGCAGAACATTCGCGAATTGTTGACATCTGTTATGTCGAAATATACAACTTTGCCAGAATTTTTAGAGCAAGCAGCTTTGATGATGACGGACGATAATGATGCAGAAGAGCTTGCGCAAAGTAATTGTGTTCGTATTATGACTATACACGCGGCCAAGGGGTTAGAGTTTGATACGGTGTTCTTGCCTGCGTGGGAAGAGGGTATTTTCCCAAATGAAAAATCGATTAACGAAGGCAGTATAGAGGAAGAGCGTCGCTTGGCATATGTGGCGATAACGCGTGCTTGCAGACGTTGTATTGTGTCGAATTCTATGTCGCGTGTAGTGTTTGGCTTGCGTCAGTATAATTGTCCAAGTCGATTTATTACAGAAATGGATAACAAATTTTTGGATTTTCAAGGTGCCTCTATGTCGTATCGCGCCAAGCTGTCAAATAGTTATGCTTCTGCACCAAAGCCAGCCCCTCGTGCGAGTGTTTCGTTGGTTGGCAAGTTGGTTTCTCATGACGAGTTGGGGGCAGGGGTTGTTATAGAGGATAAAGGTGATATCATAACGGTTGCCTTTAAAACGCGTGGAATTAAAAAAGTTGCGCGTGATTATCTGCGTTTTTAATATATTTTTTCTCTTTTCAAACTCTTGGTTTTATGATAGAATAAAGTAATAAAAATGGAGTAAGGGGATGGCATTTCTCAAAAATACAATAAGTTTGTTGGCGGTTTTCTGCGTGGTTCCTGCGGCTTTTGCGGTTTCAGTACGACCAAGCATAACTAATGCAGCGGCGTCTGCTTCATCGGGCGGATTGGTTGCAGCTATATCTTCTGCTGGTGGTACGGTGCGTCGTATGCCAACAGTGGCAGTTGCTGCTTCTAGTTTGGCGCCGGCTTCAACTACAAGCTCATCTTCTTTGCTGGGCAAGGTTGAATGTATGGAAGCTTATACAGAATGTATCAAAGGCGAAGATTCTTGTGGTTCAGATTTTTCTGAATGTACAACAAATGTGCTATTCCATGCCCAAATGCCAGATTGTGTTAGTACACTTGCTCAATGCTCCTCAGAAGGTATAAACAGCTTGTTTGGTACATCCAGCACAACAGCTTTGTATGATGTTGAATATAAAAACGAAGATGGTGAAGTAACTCGTTATAAATATCCTACAGCGGGCAGTGTTTTGGGTCAGATGATCACAGCTGCTGAAATTGAAAATAAATATGATACACAAACTTGTGTAAAGCGTTATATGAACTGCTTGCACAAAGATGATGTTTGTGGTGAAGATTTTGAATTGTGTACAACAACCAAAGAATTTAAAAAGCAGGCATTATTCTGTGATTCTACATTGGCACGTTGTCAATCTGCTGGTGTAACAGAACTGTTGGGTAAATATCCATGGTCTCCTATCAAGGCTGGCGATACAGTTGGTGGCCGTATTGCAGCAGAAATTGAAAATGGTGCTGACTTGGCTGCTTTGAATGCGGTATCTACTTGCTACAAAGTTGTTGATAACTGCTTTGTTGGTGCATGTAAGTCTAATCCGCTGCGTTGTATCGAAGGTACATCTGTTGCTGCTATGCAGGCTGCACAGGGTGTTGTTGGCGAAGCTGGTTTGAAACTGGACTCGGTTGGCGAAGCTGATGTTTTATCAAACAGTCAGATTAACCGTTTCTTGCGTTCAAGTTGTGCGGATACAATTGGTTCTAATAAATATTGTCATATGACATTCTTGGGCAAAACGCCTTCCAAGAAAGATTTGTCGGATCCAGATTATATTGATGAAGTATTTTCTTCTGCACACAACGACCGTAAGTCAATCTTGACATCCAAGATTCAAGGTTTATTGCAAGAATTCGATGCAAATGCAAAAAAGAAATGTACAGAATCTGTTATGAATTGCGTAATGCGTACTTGTGGTGGCGGTTCTGGTGCTGCTTGTTATACTCAGGTGTTTAGTAGTGCTGGTGGCAACACAATCAATGGCGAAGCGACATATGATGAAATTGCCACAGGATGCAGCTCGATTGCAAACACAGATCCAAACTGCTTGTATGCGTTCGAATCTGTAAAAAGCGAAGATTATAGCTATGCATTTACAAACGAAGATGTATTCACAACATTGTTCCCAAAAAAGACAGGAACATCTGCAACAGCTGACCCAATTGGTTTGGTTGCATCTTTGAATTCAGCTTTGTCGTTAAATTATAATGATGCAGCGATTGCAAACATGAAAAAGCAATGTCAATCAGTCGCTAACAGTTGTGTAAAGTCATTGTGTGGTACAGATTATGTTAACTGCTATCGCAACCGTACAGACATTTATTCAACTTTAACAAACACAGGCGATGCTTCATTTGATAAATCAATGAACAAGGTTGGCGGTGTTCTGGATTATACAATTGTATTGGGCTTGTGTGTTGATACAGTTAAGAATGCGCCTGTTTGCGAAGAGCACTTGGCAATCGAACGTGCAAAATATAAAAAGTCTGATAACACAACTGCAACATGGGGTAGTGCAGAAACAATCCGTGCAGGTTGGTATGATGCTGGCTCTGCAACAGAGGTCAAGGCTGAAACAGAACAAATCCAAGATACAGACGAAAATGGCAACAAGTTGTGCAGCGCTCCAAACGGTCAAGTTGGTGTATGTAACACAGTTGAACCAGATGGTACATTGTACAGCGAACCTGTGATGGTATCATATACAACATATGTTCAATCTCAGGCTGCTCAGTCATTGTTCAAAGACTTGATTTATGATTTGGAAAAAGAAGCACAGGCAAAGTATAACGCTAAACTGACAAAACAGCAGAACGAATGTATGGCTGAAAATAGTGGCGGTATTATGGGTAACAAAGAAATTGGTTCTGCATATATGTGGGTCAAGTTGAAGAACAATAAAGTTCCTGCTTCTTACCCAAGTTCTGGTTTGAAAGCGAGTCAATTTGTAGCAAGTAATGAATTATATGGTTCATTCTGTCGTCTTCGTGTAACTCTGCAATCAGAAGATAAATATATCCAAGATATGATTACAAAGGGTGCAGATTGGTCAACAACATACTTTGCTGCTGGTGACGCGTTCACATGCGGTTCATGGATTCCACAAGAAAAACTGGAAGAAATGGCCAAGAACGCAGGTAAAGATGCTCGTGAACAAAAAGAAGCAGAACAACCAAAACTAAAAGGTTGGATGGCTGCGTTGGGTGCAGTTGGTTTGGGAACAGGCGGAATGTTGGCAGGTGATGCAATCCAAGGCGGTTCAATATTCGGTGGTTTGAATAAAAAGACAAAACAGAATGCTGTAAAGTCTTCTGACAAAAAGTGTTCTGATTATGTAGACGGATATGATACTCCTGGTAAGGCTCCATATGCAACAGCATTGATTGGAAAGGTTAAAAAGACTGCTGACAAAGACACAGTTAAACAAGCTGAAAAGTTTGTAGAACTTGCCAAGAAATCAAAAGGCTTTACTACTGAAGATACAAAAGCAATTTGTGGTGTAAGCACTCCTGCAGCAGGCAAGGCATGTGTAGAGTGTACAAAACCGGAAGACATCGCGACTTGTAAATTTAAAGACGATCTTGTGCAAGAAAAAGCATTCGAAAAAGCTAAGTCTTTGGTAGAAGAATTAGAAGGTTATTGTGAACTTTCTGAAGAACTGGAAGAACAGAAGTCGGACACATGGTGGAAACAACATGGCGGTCAGCTGGTAGGCGGTGTTGTTGGTGCTGGTGTTGGTGCAGGTCTGGCATACGCAATTACAGAAAGTGTACAAAATGCGGAACTGGACAAAGCAGAACAAGAAGCTATCAAAGAGTTTATGGAAAATGTAGGCTCTAAGATACATTGTTACATCGGTGCTGATCCAGCTGGTATATACGGTGATGTTATCGAAACTCGTATGGAATAAAATAATCCCCCGTTTGGGGGATTTTTTTTACTTGTTATTCACAGAACTGCTACTTGCAAAATGTTTTTTTTATAGTAAAATTTATATGTTATGAAAATCAAAAAAGTCCTGCGGATTATTTTTAATTTTTTCTTTTGGATATTTGTCGCATCTGTTGCGACCTTGGCTGTGTTAATCTTGATTTACGGTAATGATTTGCCTGATTATAAAAAGTTGGCAACATATGCGCCACCGGTTGCAACACGACTTTATGCGGCGGACGGTTCGCTGTTAATAGAATATGCCGAAGAAAGACGCGTGTTTATTGATTACAAGGATATGCCACCTCAGTTGGTTAATGCTTTTATTGCGGCCGAAGATCAAAATTTCTGGACACATCCTGGTATTGATGTCCAAGGTATTATTCGTGCTGTTGCGAATAACACTTTGCGTATGTTTGGCGCAAATACTACTTTGTCTGGTGCATCAACAATTACGCAACAGGTTGCCAAGAATTTCTTTTTGACATCTGACCGCACTATTTCGCGCAAAATCAAAGAAGCTATTTTGGCTTTGCGTCTAGAACGTGCTTTTTCAAAAGAGCATATTTTAACATTGTATTTAAATCAGATATTCTTGGGTGCGCGCGCTTATGGTGTTGGTTCTGCATCTTTGATGTACTTTAACAAGCCTGTATCGGAATTATCATTGGCAGAATGTGCTTTCTTGGCATCTTTGCCAAAGGCGCCTAATAATCGCGACAGGGCTGTGGAACGCAGAAATTATGTCTTGCGCCGTATGGTCGAAGAAGGTTTTGTTTCTCAGGCTGAAGCAGATGCTGCCGCCGCAGAAGAGCTGAATATAAACAGTGGATTTACTGCACAGATGTCCGAAGAATTGCAGTATTTTGCCGAAGATGTTCGCCGTCAGTTATTAGGTGCATTGGGTCGTGAAACTTTGTATAACGAAGGCTTGTATATTAAAACAACGATTGTACCAGAGTTGCAATATGCTGCATCCGAAGCATTGAATAAAGAGCTTGATAACTTTAACAAAGGGCGCAGTGAAAAATTACAAGGTGCAATTATTGCAATGAATCCACATACAGGACGCATTGTTGCAATGGCTGGTGGTCGTTCCTTTCGCGAGAGTTCGTTTAATCGTGCAACACAGGCATATCGTCAAATTGGCTCTACTATCAAGCCTTTTGTGTATTTAGCAGCATTGGAACGCGGTTATTCTCCACAAACAATGTTGTTGGATGCTCCGATTGTAGGCTGGCGCGAAAATGACACATTGTGGAAGCCTGAAAATTACGATAAAAAGTTCTTGGGTGATGTTCCTTTGCGTTTATCTTTGGAAACATCTCGAAATGTAACAACGGTGCGCTTGGTGGAACAAATTGGTACAGAAAACGCAATTGAAGTTGCACAACGTTTTGGCGTATATCCAAGCGATATGAAGAATATGAATTTATCAATGGCATTGGGTTCTGGTGAAACGACTTTGGAAAAGTTGGTTCTTGGGTATTCTGCATTTATTAACGGTGGTCATTTGATTCAACCAAAGTTAGTTGACTATATCGAAGACAGGTATGGTCGTGTGCTGGGTGGTGAAAAGACTGAAATTATAGAATGGTCCGAAGATTTGACTCCTCCAGAAACAGTTAATGTAACTGAAGCCTTGTCTGACCCACAAAGTTTGTATCAAATGGTTTCTATGTTACAAGGTGTTGTTGAACGCGGAACAGGTAAACAGGCACGTGTTTATGGCCATACAATCGCTGGTAAAACAGGTACAACTAATGATGTCAAAGATGTATGGTTTGTTGGATTTTCAAAGGATTTAATAGCCGGTGTGTATTTAGGATTTGATACACCAAAGTCGTTGGGTCGTGGTGCTGGTTCTCATATGGCTGCGCGTGTTTTTGCAGATTTTATGAAAGTCGCGTTAAAAGATGAAAAAAATCAACCTTTTGCAGTTCCAGATGGTTTGACTTTTATGCGCGTAAATCGCCGCAGTGGGGCTTCTGCTTCTGTTGATCAAAGCGATATTATTATTCAAGAAGCCTTTAAAGCAGGACAAAAACCAAACCCTGCACCACGTAAAAATAGCCCTGATACAAATGCGGTTGTTGGTGGAATATTTTAATCATAAATAAATTTGTTTATTTGTCGTTTTGTGGTAGAATATCAGCATAAGGAACAAAAGGATTTTTTATGCTGACAGAGTATCTTATCAATAGTGGTTTAATGTTTTTTGCCAGTGGCTGGACTCAGTTTGCTGGTGGCTTTTTTGTAGCATTTGCAATATTGTTATTGTTTGGCCGTCCGTTTGTTGCGGCAATGCGCGCTTGGCAGAAAAAAGGCCAACCAATTAGCGAGAATGTTCCAGAAGCACACCGTAGAAAAGCAGGCACTCCAACAATGGGTGGTATTTTAATAGTGGTTGCGATTTTATTAGGCAGTTTATTGTTTATGCCATTGTATAACCCAACAGGCTGGATTGCGTTGATTGCGCTGGTTTTGTTCGCGTTACTTGGCTTGGTGGATGATTATAAAAAAGTTACATCTCAATCAGTCAAGGCTTCTAATGGTTTGTCGCCATTGACTCGCTTGGTTGTCGAAGGCGTGTTTGTTGTTATTTTGGCTTATTTGATTAATAGAACAATGCCTCCTTATATTCCAGAAAACTCGTTATCGATTGGGGCCAGCATAATTTTACCTTTGGGCTTTTTCTATTATGTTTTTGCATACTTTGTAATTTGTGGTAGTGCAAATGCAACAAATATCACAGACGGTTTGGACGGTATGTTGACCAAGATTTATATGCCAGTCTTGGTTGTTTTGGTTGTTGCTTTGTATGGCGCAACTCGTATTGGTTTTATGGATACAGTTATGTTCTTGCCAATGGCAAGTGGTTTGTATGCTGTTTTGGGTGCTGCGTTTGGTGCAACTCTTGGCTTTTTGTGGTATAACGCAAAGCCAGCATCAATCTTTATGGGTGATGTAGGTTCTCTTGCGCTGGGTGGTTTTATGGGTACTGTTGCAATGCTGTTAAAAGCTGAACTGGTTATGGGGATTGCAGCTGGTATGATGGTGCTGATACTGTTGTCTTCCTTTATTCAAACGATGTATTTCAAAGCTACGCGCAAAATCACAGGTACGGGGCGTCGTGTGTTCTTGCGTGCGCCTTTGCATCATCATTTCGAGGAACTAGGTTGGTCAGAAACTAAGATAGTAGAAAGATTTTTTGTGCTGTCTATATTGTTCTCTGGTTTGGCATTGGTATTTTTAAAATTTGCATAAAATAAAGTAAGGTAGATATGTCTTGGTTTACGCGCAGTGAAGATAGTGAATTGTCCAGTTGGTATTTCAGGGTCGATAGACGGCTGTTGGGCTGGATTTTGGTGTTGATTTTTATAGGTGTTCTGTGCGTTATTTCTGCAGGCTCGGTTCAAGCTCTGCGCAAGGGGTGGCATTGGTATTACTTTTTGCAAAAGATGTTACCTTTTTATGTTGTTGGTATTGCCACATTATTTATATCCAGTATGTTTAATAAAAAACTAGTCTTGGGCTTTTCAGCTTTGAATTTGACTGTGTGTTTTTTATTGTTGTTGTGGACGGTTATACATCCTGTGTCAAGTCATGGTTCCAAGCGTTGGGCAGATCTCGGATTTATCAGCTTGATGCCTTCTGATATTTTAAAGCCTGGTTTGGTTATAATGACGGCATGGTTTTTGTCTAAGATGGAACAATTGTATTCTAAAAACATGTTCTTGAATAAGGCGGCTTGGCGTCCAGGTTGGTTTAGTTGGTGGGCTTATATTATTCCGTTCTCGATAATATTGTTAATATTGTTTATGCAGCCTGACGTTGGTACAACAATGCTATTTTTGATAGTGGTTGGTATTATGTTATTTGTTGCAGGTTTGCCGAATAAAATATGGATGCCTTTGGCAGGACTTGCAGCATCTGTGGGCGGCTTGGCATTTTTATTCCATACGCACGTGCATAATCGAGTAATGGCATTTTTTAAACCGCTGGATCCAAAAAGTCAGGTCGGTTTATCTATCAGTACGATTCGTCAGGGTGGTTTGTTCGGTATGCGAGACGAATCTTTTGCTAAAGAAAGTTTGCCAGACGCGCATACTGATTTTATATTTGCGACATTGGTTGAAGACTGGGGCGCGATTGCCGCATGTGTTCTGTTGTTGTTATTTGTGTTGATTATAAAGCGACTGATAACTACCGCCTTGACTGTTCGTGATAGATTTGTTTTGTATGCTGTAACAGGTGCGACAGCTTTGTTTGCAACTCAGATTTGCATAAATCTTGCAACAACCTTGCATATGATGCCACCAAAGGGAATGACATTGCCGTTTATTTCTTCGGGTGGTAGTTCGTTCTTGGGGTATTGTTTTTTATTTGGGCTTGTTTTAGCATTAATTCGTGAAGATAAATGGAAACAAAGGGATTAAGATGAAAATATGGATTGCAACAGGTGGTACGGGTGGGCATGTTTTTCCAGCACTTAGTGTTGCAGAAGAGTTGGTAAAACGTAGACACAATGTAACTATTTCTTGTGATAGTCGTGTGCGTCAAATGGTTTTGCGAGATAGTCCTAAAAAAGCACATATCGCATATGTTTGGGCGTCTGGTGTTGGTGCTAAAAGTCGCTTAAAGCAAGTATATGCACTGTTTAAAATTGCTGTATCTGCAGCAGTTTTGACATTGCGTTTTATGTTTTTGCGCCCTGATAGAGTGGTTGCCTTTGGTGGCTATGCTTCTGTGCCTGCTGTTTTTGCTGCGCATGTTTGGCATGTGCCAACTTTCTTACATGAACAGAATGCGGCTATTGGTCGTGCTAATAAGTTTGCAATGCGCTGGGTGAAAACTTTGATGACCAGTTTCCCAAGTGTTTCAGGTATAACTAATTCATCAACGCGTGTTGTTTATACAGGTTTGCCAGTGCGTTCTGATTTTATGGAAGCTGCAGGTGCGACACTGACTGGTAATATGAAGATTTTGGTAACAGGTGGTTCTTTGGGGGCTCAGATATTAGACGATGTTGTTCCTGCTTCGATTGCTGCAATGAAAAATAAAAAGATTTTTGTTACACATCAAACACGTCCAGAAAATGTTGCAAAATTACAAAAATTTTATGCAGATAATAAAATACACGCAAATGTATTGTCTTTTATTCATGGTATGTCTGATGCAATCGTAGGTGCAGATTTAGTCATTGGTCGCAGTGGTGCAAGTACTGTTGTTGAATTACAGACAATTGGTCGTCCTGCTATATTTGTGCCTTTGGGGATAAATCCTGACCAGGCGGCAAATGCAGCTAGTTTTGCAAAGTCAGGTGGCGGTTTTGCGATAGAACAATCAAAGTTTACTCCGCGTTGGTTGACTTCGACACTGAATGATTTGTTTGATAATCCGTCTCGTTTAGTAAAAATGTCGCAAAAAGCATTGGTAAAAAATAATGCTGTGAACTTAATAGCTGACGAAGTTACAAAATAAAAAGCTGATTTTAATAAATAAATGCATTTTGTGCTTGCGTGCGATTCGTCATTTGTTCTATGATGAAATCGGAAGGAAAGGAAAATGCATCGTATTACAATCTCTGTGTTGTCAATGTTTGTTGTATTGCCAGCTGTTGCTAGCGCTCGTTTGCCTGTTGTAAATGTTGCGTCTGGTGGCGTTTCTGCGCGTGCTGCATTTGGAGAAGCCAAAGTTCAGAAAACTGTTCAGCCAACTAAAAAAGTTGCATCTGCCAGCACAAGAAAAGTTGTTGCTCGTGCTGCAAAACCTGCAGTTGCACCTGCGCCTGCACCATCTGTGGTTTCGGGTGAAAGTATTGTGGCTTCAAATGATGTTTTGATTCCAAATCGCCCAAGTGCGGATTTGTGGGCAAAAAATGATGTTGCATTACGTATGCCAAATCCAAATGAATTTTCTGTATATCGTACAGATTCCCAGTTACCAGAGGAGAGAATTGACCAATCGCGTAAAACTACAGAACGTGTTGAATCTCGTGTTGCAAAACAAACACAAACTTCAATGCCGGAAATAGATAATCAGATTGCGCGCTTGGTCGATTTGCAAAAACGCGCCGAAGAAAGTGTTCGTACTGTATCACCACGTGTAATAGCAGCACCAATTGCAGATACCGTGGCAGAGCCTGTTACAATAGCAAAAAAGTCAACAAACGAAGAACGTGTTTCTTTGCGTCGTATGGTTGTTGATATGGATAATAACGAAGAAGTTGTTATGCGCAAGGTTGAAAAGAATTTGTCTCCACGTATTGCAGATGCGCGCGAAGATATGACAAAAATGACACCAACAGAATTGCGTCAGGCTTTCAGAAAAACCTTTTTATCAGAGAATAAACACTTGTCGACATTTTCCGTTGATGACCGTTTTGATGTAGCAAGTGAAATGGCTTCTTCTATCGAAGGTTTTACTGCTAAATCAGATTTGTCCGAAGGTAATAGTATTAGACCATTAGAGATTAAAATAAAATTCCGTGATAACGATTCTGCTTTGTCTCGTGCAAACTATAACTTGCTGACAGAATATGCAGGTATCGTTGTTAATAAACCAACACGCGCAATTCAAGTTGCTATTCCTCAGTATATGACTCAGGACAAAGATGCAAAGAAAGTAGCGGCTCGTCGCTTGGCGATAGTTGAGCAAGTTTTGACCGATAACGGTGTTTCAAAACAGAGAATTGTTCCTGTTTTATCTAATCGTCAAGAACCTGGATTTGTATTGTGTATTCTTTCAGGTGATCAATACGATTCGTTAACACAACAGCAATATAATATTTTTGGCGACAGGGTTAATAAGAAAACATATAAAAGCATGTCGTGGTAAAAGTATTAGATAAAATTATAGAATTTTTGTTTCCGCCGGCGTGTCCATTGTGTGGCACGCCGGTATCTATACATGGAGAATTGTGTGCTGATTGTTGGATTGGTATAAATTGGATTGAAGACCCTAAATGTGTAAAATGTGGCTATCCTTTTCCTACTGATTTAGATTTGGGCGGTACTCCAATGTGCCCGACTTGTGCGTCCGGTAAGTGTGAGCTTGATTGGATACGCTCGGCATGTGTTTATGATAGTGCGTCTCGTACGGCTATGTTAGCTTTTAAACATGCGGGGCATGTGCAGTATGCGAACTTTATGTCGCGTGCAATGATATGGGCATTGCGTGATGTAGATATGGATATAGATGTTGTTATGCCTGTGCCTCTTGCGAATAGGCGTTTGTTTAAACGTGGGTATAATCAAGCAACTCTGCTTGCTCGACCAATTGCAAAAGTTGTCGGGGTGAAAATGGATCTAGATTCTGTGCGCCGTATTCACCGCCCCGATATGGGACATAAAAACGCGCGTGAGCGTGCGGTGAATATTCATGGTGTGTTTCAAGTTGTGCATCCTGATAGAATTCGTGGCAAAAGAATACTGTTGATTGATGATGTCATGACAACGGGTGCAACTTTTTCTGAATTGCATAGAGTGTTGATGTCTGCGGGTGCTTTGGCTGTGTATGGTGTAACTTTTTGTCGTGTTGTTCGCACTGTTTAGCGTGGGTGTTCAAGCATGCTGGTTCTAAGTGTGTGTAAGAATTTACTTTTTTGTGCTTTTTTTTCTTGTAAAATTATTTTGTCGGAACATTTTTTTAAAATGTGTAGCATATTAGCTGCAGCTTCATCTTCGTTTGCATCGTAATGCATTGGCATTAGTATACCGTAAATAACTTCGTAATTATGTATTATGGTGTATTCGCACCAGATATCAAATTCGTCTGTAAAAGCATAAGCAGAAGTTGCTATATAGATTGGCCTTGCGGTGCCACCAATGTAGTATGCGTGTGTGCCATTCAATTCGTAAGAGGTGACTACATTGTTTTTTATAGCTTTCAAGATTGTCTTTATTAATTTTTTATCCACGAAAGCATTTAGTATCGAAGTACTGGTTGTCAATTGAAAAATAAAACCGCCAATCGGCGGTATTATTAATTTGCGGCTGTTGTGGCCAATCTTTTACGACCACATGCACGACGACGGTTCAATACATCACGTCCACCAGCGGTTGCCATTCTTGCACGGAAACCATGTGTGCGAACACGACGTGTTTTTGATGGTTGATATGTACGTTTTGTTGCCATGACTTATGTCCTTAAGTTTTTTTATTGTTTTTCTTGCTTCCATTGTGTTCGAGCAGCATCATAAACACCATGGAAAAAATCCGTTTGTGCACCTATTTAATCACAGGTTTAATCAAAACGCAACCTTTTTATTTAGATTTTACTAAACCAAGTTGTTTTAGACCTTCTAATATCAGGTAGTATGCAAAAATATATGCAAAAAGTTTCCAGCATGGTAAAAACATAATGTTGTTTCCTTATAGTTATTGTTGTGTTTTATTAAACTACAAAGAAAAAATTTGTCAATATATTTTTTAAGCTTTATTTCTTGACCAAAAGTGCAAAAATCTGCTATGTTTAATGTGTGAAAAACTTAGGGAAAGGTAGTATGTCTGAAAATATCAATGAAGTAAATGAAATCCGTGTTCCGCAGTCTTCTTTGGAACACGAAATGCGTACCAGTTTCTTGGACTATGCGATGTCGGTTATTGTCGATCGTGCATTGCCAGATGTTCGTGACGGATGCAAACCTGTACACCGCAGAATTCTGTATGTTATGAATGATGTTGCACCAGCGACAAAGCCAACAGTTAAATCGGCTCGTATTGTCGGTGATGTTATGGGTAAATATCACCCACACGGCGATAGTTCTATTTACGAAGCTATGGTTCGTATGGGACAAGATTTTTCTATGGGTGAAATGTTGGTCCAAGGTCAAGGTAACTTTGGTTCTCGTGACGGCGATAAAGCTGCTGCTATGCGTTATACCGAAGCCAGATTGTCAAAATTGGGCGCAAGCTTGATGGACGATATGGATAAAGATACGGTTGATTGGCAGCCAAACTTTGATGGCTCTTTGCAAGAACCTATTGTATTGCCAGCCAAGTTTCCAAATTTCTTGGTAAATGGTGGTTCTGGTATTGCTGTTGGTATGGCAACAAATGTTCCGACTTATAACTTGGGTGAAATATGTAATGGTATCTTGGCTGTATTGGACAACAAAGATATTACAGATGATGAATTGTTCACAATTATCCCAGGACCTGATTTTCCAACAGGTGCAATGATAATGGGGCATGCTGGCGCGTACAAAGCGCACACTACGGGTCGTGGTTCGATTATTGTTCGTGCAAAAACTCATGTTGAAGATTTTCGTGATCATCAGGCGATTATCGTTGATGAAATTCCTTATCAGGTTAACAAGGCGCAAATGATAATTAAAATCGCCGAACTGATAAAAGACAAAAGAATCGAAGGTATTTCAGAAATCCGCGATGAATCTTCCAAAGAAGGCTTGCGTATTGTAATTGAATTAAAACGTGATGCGATTGCTGATGTTGTTTTGAATCATCTGTTTCAATATACAGAAATGCAGACAAATTTTCCTGTAAACATGATGGCATTGAATCGTGGTCGTCCAATGTTGTTCAATGTTCGTGGTGTTTTAGATGCATTTATTGAATTCAGAGCAGAAGTTATACGCCGTCGCACAATATTTGATTTGAACAAGGCTCGCAATCGCGCTCATACTTTACTAGGTTTGTCGGTTGCTGTTGGTAACTTGGACGAAGTGATTGAATTGATTAAATCAAGTTCAAATCCAGAAGCTGCTCGCGAAGCTTTGATTTCTCGCGGTTGGCGCGCATCTGATATTGAATCTTATATTCAGTTGATTGATGACCCAAATACAGAATACAAAGACGGCATGTTCTATATGTCAGAAGACCAAGCTCGTGCAATTTTGGAATTACAGTTGCATCGTTTGACAGGCTTGGAACGCGACAAGATTCATGATGATTTGACTGCTTTGGGCGGAACGATTCGTGACTTGCTGGAAATTTTAGGCAGCTATGAAAGAATTGTTCAAATTATTCGCGATGAAACAATAGCGGTTCGTGATAATTGGGCTTCACCTCGTCGTACAGAAATTTCTGATGCAGAAATCGATATTGATATCGAAGATTTGATTGCACGTGAAGATATGGTTGTTACAGTTTCGAACACAGGCTATATCAAACGTGTTGCATTGGATACATATCGTGCACAAAAACGTGGTGGCAAGGGACGCAATGCAATGGCAACAAAAGAAGACGATTATGTTGTCCAAGTATTTGTTGCAAATACACATACACCATTGTTGTTCTTTAGTTCCAAGGGCTTGTGCTATAAATTAAAAACATATAAATTGCCAGAAGCGGCAGCGGCAGCCAAGGGGCGTCCTTTGATTAACTTGTTGCCATTGGAACAAGGCGAAACAATCACTGCTATATTGCCAGTGCCAGAAGAAGATGTGGAACGCGTAAAAGAATCAGGCAAAGAGCACTTCTTGATGTTCGCAACTGCATCTGGAACCGTTCGTCGTAACCGTATGAGTGACTTTGATTCAATTCGTGCAAACGGTAAGATTGCAATGAAATTAGACGAAGGCGATAGCTTGATTTCAGTATTGCCATGTAATGAAGAACAAGATGTTTTGTTGACTACATATCGTGGTCGTGCAATTCGTTTTGCAGTTCCAGAAATTCGTGTGTTTGCTGGCCGTAATTCGACAGGTGTTCGTGGTATAACATTGGGCAATGATGATAGAATTATTGGTATGGCGATGTTGAATCATGGTGAATCAGATTCTGCAGTTCGTGCGGCTTATATCAAGCAATCTCGTGCAGCTCGTCATGCAGAAACAGGTGTTGAAGAAGAAGCTTCGGCAGATGAAGAAGAAACAACATTGGTTTTGGACGATGCAAAGATGGCTATGATGGCAGAAAAAGAAGAATTTATTTTAACTATTTCTGAAAACGGCTTTGGAAAGCGTACCAGCTCGTATGAATATCGTCTAACACATCGTGGTGGTGGCGGTTTTGCAAATATTAAATTAGGTGGCAAGAATACGGCTGTTGCGGGTTCTTTCCCAGTAACAAACGATCAAGATATTATTATGGTAACAGACGGCGGTAAAATTATTCGCACACCTGTCCATGATGTTCGTATTGCAGGTCGTTCAACTGCTGGTGTAACTTTGTTCCGTACAGCTGAAAATGAAAAAGTTGTTTCTGCAATTGCAATCGAAGGTGCTTCTGATGAAGAAGAATCAGTAACAGAGCAGGGCGCAGAACAACCAACAGAACAAGAAGTTGTTGCAGAATAATTCTAGGGAAATATCGTGGATAACAAAGAATATTTTTCATCGATAAACGAAGTTTCAAAAAGACTTGGGGTTCCGGCATATACATTGCGGTATTGGGAAAAACAATTCCCTACCGCAGTACGCCCAACAACGGGTGCTGGTGGACGCAGATATTATCGAACAGAAACGGTTGACAAACTGTTTGTTATCAAAGATTTGTTATATACGCACGGTATGACGATTGCGGGTGTGAAAAAAATGTTGCGCGAAGGCAATATGCCAAGCACTTGCGATGAGATATCGACAGAGAATATTCAAATTTCAGCTCAGCCAGTGGTTGTAAAATCTGTATCTTCAGAAATTAAAAATTCAGATATAGATATGGCAATCAGTTTCTTGGAAACGGCGCGCAGCTTATTGCAATAAAAAATCCCCAATCGGGGATTTTTTTATTTTTGCTTACAGAATATTTTTTCCCAATTGTTTATGAAACGTTGGGCAATTGGTTGATTGTTGATAGAATCACTGATGTGTTTAACATTATTCAAGCTATCCAATTTTGCTTTTGCTGTTTCAAAATTCTGCAGTCTTTCTGTGACGATTGCGCTTTTGCTGATAGAGTCAGCAATAGCATCGTTTCTGATAGACGAAACCCTGCGATACAAAGAATCTATTTTTTCTTCTGTACGATAAGCATTGTAGCCATAACTCTGAGAACAGATGTTTTCTAGAGAATCAATTTTGTCGAATTCTGGAAGAGTTTGAATTTTTTTATCAATAGCATTTTCAATGCTTGCGATTTCTGCATGTAACATTTGGTCTGAAAATAATGCCTTGCAACGAGCGCTTTCTAATTCTTCAGGGAAAAAATTGTGTTTATCGTGAAGTAATATACTCACAGCACCCATTGTTGCAGTAGCTAAAATAACGAAAGAGCCTTTGATGGCCAAATTTTTAAAGTCCATTTTGATATCCTTGTTTAGTTATTACTATAAATATAGTACAAAAACAACAATTGTCAACTATAAAATAAATTGCCTAGAGAAGTTCGCCGTTGTCCAGCACGGCCATATTAAGAACTGGCACTCCCAACGGGAAACCGAAAGAAAAAAATCCCTGTGAGTTGCGTTATTAGCGACGAACAGTTGGATTGCCTAGAGAGGTTCGCCGTTGTCCAGCACGGCCATATTAAGAACTGGCACTCCCAACGGGACTCGAACCCGTGTTACCAGAATGAGAATCTGATGTCCTAACCGCTAGACGATGGGAGCGTCTGCATACAATCTTATACTTATTTATTATGTTTTTCAAATGAAACTTTTTCTTGTTATAATATTTTTATTGCTATAATAGAAACATATCAGTCAAAGGGTAAGTTATGAAATTTCGTCATTTTATTTCAAATATTATATGCGGTTTTGTACCTAATAAATCCAAACGCGATTTGATGCGTGTAAAAATTAGATATAACACAAGACCTTTTGTAAAGTTTGTTCGTGAATATATTGGTGATAAAAATGCTAAATTTACAACTTGTGTTGGTGGTGGTTGCAAAAATTTTATAGTTTTGGTTAATTCTCAATTTGCGTTCAAGTTCCCTTTGTGTGATGACGGTGCGGAACGCGCCCTGCGTGAGATGCGCATAACAACTGCATTGCGCAAATATACTAAATTAAAGATTCCAGAAATGGAAATTATAAAATGGCGCGATATAGCAGTTCGTAAATACGAATTTTTTCCAGGTGTAGTCCTGGGTGAAATTCCTCCTCGTATTGCGATGGCGAATCGTCATCATATTGCAACGCAGATTGCACAGTTTATGTATGATATTGGATGTGCGGACCCTGTTGAAATTCGTGATTTAAAGCCTAAAAAGACAGAAAAGCCAGGTTATTTATATGGTTGGTTTCATAATGATATTGGACAGAATTTTATTTTGAATCCGGATACTTTTGATATTGTTGGTTTTATTGATTGGGAAACAACAGGGTTTAACTCTTTTGAGCCAGGTTTATATGTTGCGGATCATCATTGGGACAAGTTTGGTTATCGTGGAATGGTTGTTGATATACTGGCTGCGTATTCTCGATTGTATTTTAGTGGCAAATAATACAACTAAAATAAAAGCAAAAAATTGTATTGATAATAAATTTCTTCTATGTTACCTTAGCAGCCCACACAAAAGAAAAAGGTAAGAAATGAAGTTGTTTCCAATTGTTTTTGTATCCCTATTCAAGGATAGATTGCAAAATAAACATGATGCAAAACAAGATGTAAAAAGTCCTGCTGAACGCAAAGTGCAAATCACAGCTCGTACCAAGACCCAAGATGATAGCAAGGTCAATAAATTATCTTTGGTAAGTTTATTAGACTATGTTGCAAAGCGAGCTAGCTTTGAACGTATTAAATTCTCTTTTCACAAAGATGCTCGCTTGGATGCGCGCAAATATGCACGCAACAGAAAAAAAGTTTTGCAAACTGTTAGTGAGCCTGTTTCAGATAAACAATTAAATTTAGAGGCTATGGTTGCAGAACTTGAACAAGAAGACGCAATTAAACAATCTAAAAATCAACCTGTATCTCAGTTCGATTTGATGATTTGGATTATTGTAAAAAGAAAACACGAAGCGGATAACACTCGCATGGCAGCAATTCGTGAAGAACATAAAAATAGAAAATTAGCAACAGAATATTTTGCAAATTTGAAACAAAAAAACTATGAAGATGCTAGCTTTTTGCGTAAAAAGACATTTAAAAAAGAAATAGAAGTATTAGACTTGCAAGATGTGTATGAAAAAACAAAGAATACACGCAGTGTTGTAAATGTTTTCAATTCAAGTAAAGAAAAATAAAAAAACGGGTTTAACCCGTTTTTATTTTTGTCTGCTTTTGTATATTTTATCAACGGCATAAGAAGTTTTTAAATTAGCTAATTTTTTAATTTGTTTGTTTAGCAACTTTCTATTTTCTTCTTTGTCTTGTTTAAATGTTTGCAATTTTTCAAAAGTTTTATTTGCTTGGTATGTGGTATTAATTTTTTTAAACTCTTGCAACAAATGACCAACTTTTATTTCAAGTTGCTTCAAGTCTTTTTTATTGATGATAGTTTGAGATTTATCAATCACTTGCAACATGTCATATGTGAGTTTTAAAGAGTTGTAAAAAGAATTGATAAAATAATATTCGTTCTGCACAATGTTTTTATCGTGTCTGATAAATAGTTCTGTGTCGTGTTCCAGATTAGAATATACAAGTTCTGTAATATAATCAAAACGATTGTCGGCGATAACTTGTTTAGAAATAAGACCGTTTTCAATATAGTCTAGTTGCTGTTGTATATGTTGCGGTGTATCAAAAGTAGAATCAAAAAGGCTGGCACAATCTTGGAGAGTGTTGTGTTTACTGTGCCACTGTTGCGAAACTTGTTCTAACAAAACCATAATATGTCTAAGTTTTGGAACTTGTTTTGCTATTTGAGAATATTGAGTTTGTTTTGCAAGTAAATCGTTATAATACACAATGCTATCACGCAAATTGCGTTGTTTTATTACGAGTGCATTCAATTCCTTTTCTGCGGCTGGAATTAAAGTACTGTCAAGTTCTAGCTTGATTTGTTTTTTTGTTTTATGCTCTTTAATTTTAAAGCCTGTTGGAATAATGATACCTGCGCTCAAAGCAATAACGGTAAAAAGAATAATAGTATTTTTTTTCATGACGAGTATTCTAGCATTAAAATATTTAAATTCAACAGGTTGATATGGTTTTTATTTGATTTAATTCCTATAGTACTTTAGTATATTAATAGCAAGCAAAGGAATTAAAATGTCTGCGATACGCAAAAATTCTAGAAAAGATATCACAATTTGCACAATGTTATTCAAAATGCCTGATGCTGGTAATTTAGCAGCATTAAATGGCGGGAACAGAAGTTTTGAAGAGTTTTATTTGCCTTCATTAAAAAAGTTGTGTGAAAGTTTTGACCATATTGCATTGTGGTGTGATTCTTGTACGGTAGAATATTTGAAAGCAAACGGCTTAGCAGACAAAGTTAATATGAATGTTATGGAAATAACAGAGTTGCCTCATTGGGCAGAACGCGAATCTTATTGTCAAATTATGCATTCGATGAAACATAATGTTGGATATTTTTTACATCGTCGTTCTCCGGAAATGTGGACTAACTATTTGCCATTGATGTTTGCCAAGGCCGCAGTTGTTGACTGGGCTGCAAAAAACAACAAATTTAATAGTGATTATTTTATGTGGATGGATGGTGGTGCATTCAGTCCTAAGTATGCAAATTCTCCTTTGTGGGATGGTTGGACAGGTGTTATAGATGCTAAACCAAAACGTGTTCGTATGACGATTGCAAAAACACTTGGTAAATCGCGTCCACATTATGTTCCACGTTTTGTGTATGATTTGTATAAGTTCTTATTTGGCAAGCCTATTTTGCCTGCGAATGCAGAACGACTTGTAAAACAAAGATTGGTTGATATTGCAATGGTAAATGCGGACTATGATGTGCCGGGTGGTTGTTTTATGGTGCCAAAAGAATTGTGTTGTGATTTTTATGCTGCGTTTGAACGTGCTCGCAAGATTATGAAAAAGCATAGCTTAGTCTGTGTTGACCAAGGTATATTCCAAGCTATGATGAAACTGGATACAGATGATTTGTTTGAATTAAAATATATAACTGGTTACCAGGGCTTATATGCCAAGGTTGCAACTGGTGGTTATGATATATTATTGTAACAATATTATCTTTCCCACTGTATGCCACGCTTTTTTATTACGGCAGGTATGCCAACCAGTATAACATTTGGTTCGTCAAATTTTTTATTAACCAAACTGCGTGCACCAACAATACAGTTGTCAGGAATTTTTGTACCTTTAAGTATAGTTACCATACTTGCAACCCATACATGATTTCCGATAATAACCTCATCGTTTTTTTTTATATATTTGTTGATTGTATAGATTTGTGGTATAATACAAGTTATAAAAGGAGATTATAATGGCGGATTATGTTAACAAGCGCGTCAATGACGCACAGGAAGAATTAAAAAAACGTTCGGAAAAACTGGAAAAAATTGTCAAGAAAGCAGGCAATGCAAGAAAGAATCAAGGTTTTGCCGAAGGGGTAGAAATCGTATCGAATTTAATTCGTGGGCAATCAGAATTGTATGATGCAATGGTGTTCAAGGCACCAAAAACAGCTTTGGAACAGCATCGTAACTTAATGTTATGTACAGGCTCTATGAATCAAACTGTCAAGGACGGAATAAAACCTACGACAGATGCTATTGACGCAATGCTAAGTGCTTTGGAAGAAATGACTCGTTAAAAAAACGCCCGTTTGGGCTTTTTTTTAATTTCGTTCTGGTGATATTGTTGGTGCTTGTACTGTGTTTCTTATTTCGCCAGCAAAATTAAATCTTGGGTCGGTTTGAATAAGTTTTGACATTTCTTTTCCCGCATCTTGTGCAATTTTATCATTGTTGGCACGAAGATCTTTTTCTATCCATTTTTTATTTCCGTTTGGAAATTCTTGAATAACTTTACCTTTGATATGATGTTCGTATATTTCTCGTAACAAATTATATATTCTCTCTGGATTCAGTGAATATTGGTTTTTTAAAATTAAATCCATTCCAAAGTGAGAGCCAGTGCGTCCGTTTGCATCCATAAATTTATTGTTTTCATCTGGATAAACTAAAAACACATAGTGATTTTCGCCGTTTGGTCTTAAGAAAGCTTTTGTATGTATACCGTGTCTCTTTACGTAAAATAGTTTTAGAAAATGGGCTGTTTTTGCATCGCATACAGAAGTTTGTGCGCCGTATGGAACGCCAAAAATAACTAGATTTGCTAGAATTTTCATATTTTGTCCTTTGATGATTATGATTGTATTATACCATTTTTTTGCTGTTTGAACAAAGTCTTTTTTTGCGTCTATCCACTATAATCAAGTATAAAATAATGCCACTAAATAGCAATGTAATAACATCGCATATTATCATTTGAATTGATTTTAGATATATTCCGTACAGTATCCAAAATACCAAGCCAGTACAGTAAATAAAATACATAGATAATGACAGTCCTGCTACGTTTCGTGTTCGTATAGACTTTATGGCCTGTGGAATAAAAGAAATCATTGTGCAAATACCGCATATATAACCAAATGCTTCTCCGATAAATTGTGTCATGAATACTTTCCTTTTTTATTTTGTACAGATTATACATAAAAAACATAGATGCGCAAATTGTAAAAAATCTTGATTTTATAAATATTTATAATACAATTTATGTGTGTAATCTAAACAAAGGATAAAACCCGATGCATATGTAATATTGTAATTTTTTGACAAATCACGCATAGAAATATGTGTTCGTTTAGTTGCAATAAAAAGGGTTTTATTATGGCTTTAATTTCTTTATCAAAAGTATTTTTTGGATATAACGACAATAATTTATTAGACGATGTTTCTATTGCGTTTAGTGATAGCGAGCATGTGGCGATTATTGGCGATAATGGTTGTGGCAAAACAACTTTGTTAAAGTTGTTGGCTGGTGATTTATTGCCTGATTCTGGCAATGTTTCCAGTAGTGCCAGTGTTTATATGTTGAATCAAATAAATGTATCTAATTCTAAAAGTGGTGGTGAACAGCAAATGTTTGCATTGATGCGTGCGTTGGACCAAGGTGCAGATGTTCTGCTACTGGACGAACCTACAAACAACCTTGATACAGATGCCAAAGGTGTGTTTTTTAATCAATTAAAATCATATCCAAAAGGTGTAGTAATTGTTTCGCATGATAGAGAGTTGTTACAACAAATGGACAAGGTTATAGAACTTAAAAATGGTTCTTTAAAAGTGTATGGTGGCAACTATGATTTCTATATAGAACAAAAGAGAACGGAAGCAGATAGTATCAATGCCAAATATGCAAATACACAAAAGTCAATTGCAAGATTAAATACAACAATCAATATTGCTCAAAACACTCGTCAACATCACGAATTTAAACAACAAAAAGAAGTCGGTAATGCAAGACGCAGCCGAATAGAGCAAAATGCTCTCAAAGGCAAAAGCCAAGAAACAGAGGCGAAAAAGCGTGCGATTATTCAAAAAAAGTTAGACGAACAAATATCTTTGCAAAAATCTTTATCTGACCAAATGCGTTGTGAAACGATTAAAATTCCAGTGCCAAACAAACCCTTTTATAGCAAAGAGTTGATAAGTGTTTCGGGATTGTGTTTTTCGTGCGGCAACAAGGCGATATTTAACAATTTTGATTTTGTTATGTACGGCCAATCTAGAGTGCGACTTGCAGGAAAAAATGGTTCAGGCAAATCGACGTTGTTAAAGATTATTTGCGGCTCGCTTCGACCTTTGTCGGGCAGTGTAAAAACATTTGGCAATATTGTATATCTAGACCAATATCTGTCTTTGTTAGATAAAAACAAAAGTATTGTTGAAAATATAATGAATATATCAGGTTGTTTAAAACACGATGCGCATGCTATTGCGGCTAACTTTGGTTTTCGTGGTGATGCGTCAAAACAAATTGCAGGAACCTTGTCAGGTGGCGAATTGTTAAAAGCGACATTAGCATCAGTCTTGGGTGGGGACAAGCAACCAGACTTGTTGATATTGGACGAGCCTACAAACAATCTTGAAATAAAAAGCATATCGATTTTAGAAGATGCTCTTAATCAATATCGTGGTGCAATACTGCTTGTTTCGCATGATGATATGTTTGTAAAGAACATAAAAACAGACACGACTGTTGTTCTAAAATGCAATTGACTTTTGTGAATTTTTTAGGTACTACATAGGTTTAAATAACAAGGGGTATTTAATGAAAGATAAAACCGACTTTGGTGCTGTTATTACAGCTATGGTAACACCGTTTCAAGCCAAGGATGTTCGTTCAGTCGATATGGATTGCGCAGTTAGATTGGCTAACTTTTTGTTAGAACATGGTACAGATACATTGTTGTTAAATGGTTCTACTGGCGAAGCTGCACAACTAACCGCAGACGAGCGTTGCGGACTTATAAAAAATGTGCGTGCTGGCACACCTGGTAAAACACGTATAATTGTTTCGACAGGTGATACAAATACAGACCGTGTAATTAATAAAACTAACAAGGCTTTTGAACTGGGGGCGGATGCTGTATTGGTTTCTGTGCCAGAATATATCAAGCCACCACAACAGGCTATGTATAATCATTTTGATAGTGTTGCAAAGTCTGCAAATGGAATGCCGGTAATTATCTATAATATACCTGGTCGTACAGGTTCTGAAATTCTGCCAGATACAGTTGCAAAGCTTGCATATGAAAATCCAAACATTATTGGTATTAAACAAAGTATGCCAGATATGGACAAGGTTTCTGAATTAAAGATAAAATGTCCAGATAGTTTTCAAATTTATTCTGGCGATGATAGCCTTACATTGCCGATGTTATCTTTGGGTGCAAAAGGTGTTATCAGTGTTGCTTCTCACCTAGAAGGCGAACTGATAAGCAGAATGATAAAAGCATTCAAAGAAGGCCGAACAGTAATAGCTTCGAATTATCATCAGGTGTTGTATCCATTGTATAAATCTATATTTATGACAACTAATCCAATGCCTATAAAAGAAGCTTTGTATCAACGTCGTTTAATTGGTTCCCCTACATTGCGAACATTGGGTGAAATGGATGCGGAATCAAAACAGAAAATGGCAAATTCTTTAAACAAGTTCCGTGCATCAAAGTCAGACTTTTTGAACAAAGGTATCATTTCAAAAGAGATTTAATAATCTGTAAAAGATTATGCGAAATGTGGGGATAACTAATGGTTAATGAATTAGATAAAGCAACACTTGCGATAATATCAACTTTTGCTCTAAAGCATTCTTATGCTTATGGAGAAGAGTGGTATTCCAGTGCAAAAAATCTTGAAGAAGATTTAAAGAAAAAAGGTGTTAATGTAAAAATATTCCATGAATATCAAATGCCAGAAAAAAAGTCTCAATCAGAGTACTTGAGAAGAGTTGCTTTGTATGACTTTTATGCAAATTTTGAAATCTATAATTTTCAGGATGATTTTAAAAAAGAAATAAAAGATTATGCTCTGTATTCAAAGGCGATTGACTATATAAAATCACAGTCGCAATCAAATAAAGAAAAAATGGACAAAGCATATAAAACTTTGATAGCTTTAAACCCCGAACTGCCAAAATTATCAGACAGACAAGATGAAGTTATATATGGTGCAATATTTGGCTTTTCTCCTGCTGATATAGAGTATTTTGCACGTGGTCGTTTTGAGCAAGGTGTAAATCATATGGAAAAACGCGCTATGATGAATAAAACTTTAGAAGGGTATGGGCTTGATGTAGGTTTTATTATTTCTCCAAAAACATTTGAAACAATAATTGCAGCCCTAGAAAAAAATAAAAACAATATGCAAGGTTACGCAAGGGATTAAAACAAAATCGCCATATCAGGCGGTTTTGTTTTGTCTGTAATTTGTGGGTGAAATGCGAGTAGATATTGCGTGTTTTGTGTGATAAAATACACGAAAGTATTTGCGTATAACAATATAAATAAAAGAACTAGTTATGACAGATATTATTGAATCAAAAGGTTGGAATTGGGAGGTCGTCTCAGGTGATTTTGCCGATGTTTGGAAAACTCCTGCTTCTGAGGTTTATTATCTTTTATCGCGCTGGAAACAACAAAACAAACATGCTTTTTTGGATTTTGGTTGTGGTCTGGGCCGTCATACAATTTTGTTTGCCGCAAATGGGTTCGATGTTTCTGCTTTTGATATAAGCGAAAGCTCCATAGAACATACCAGCAGTTGGGCAAAAGAAATGGGGTTAAAAATAAATATCAAACAAGGTGATATGCTAAATATACCGTTTGAAGATGAAAGTGCTGAATGTATTTTGTCTATGAATGTAATTTCGCACACTGATACAAACGGGGTTCGTAAAATAGCAGACGAATTAAAACGTGTATTAAAACAAAATGGAGAATGTTATTTAACTTTGTGTTCAAAAGAAACATGGGGTTACAAACAAAATTGGCCAGTTGTTGATGAAAACACGAAACTGCGCGACGAGCAGGGGCCAGAATATATGGTGCCACATTTTTATGCTGACTATGATTTGATATTAGAATTATTTAAAAGTTTTGATGTATTGGATGTAAAACATATCGGAGATTATTATACAAAAGATGGAAAAACATACGAAAGTTATCACTGGCATATTTTAATAAGAAAAAAATAATACGGATAAAACATTCTTATAGAATAACCAGCAACTGTTGTTGCGCTAACAAAAATTAAACCGGCAGAAATGCCGGCTGAATTTTTGGTTGTGGTGTGCGGGCGAAACGCGAGTTGTTATTATGCTGTTTTTGTGATAGAATTGTTGTGTATGTTTTGGATGGTAATATGAAGTCATGGGAAAAAGCATTAGATAAGTTTTTGCACCGATATATAAACGAACCTTGGTTTGAGGGTGCCTTGTTATGTGGTAGTTATGCAGCCGGCAATCAAAACAAGTTTTCTGATATAGATGTGACAATCGTTGCATCTGATGATATTGGGTGGCAAGAAAAATCTAATTGTTATGTTGATGGTTTTTTGATGGAATACATTATTCAACCTGTTTATAAATATCAAGAATATATGAAATCTGGATACGAAAATAATGCAATGCTAAATCAAAATATGTTTGCATATGGCAAGATTTTATATGACAAACGTGGTGTAGTAAAAAAACTAAAACAACAATCGCTTCGTGATTTAAAAAAGCCATTTAAACATAAATCAAAGTATGCAAATGATTTTATGAAATATCATTTATGGGAAATGTATGATGAATTAAAATCTTTAAAACACGATGGTTATCATACAGATTTAATGTATTGGACTTTGGTCAATTATTTAATAACGGCATATGCTAATTTTAATTGTTTGTGGCAATTACCAAAAGCTAAAATAGAAAAGTTTCTGACAGATAAGGAATATGCAAAAAGATACCATGCAGATAGATTGCCAGATAAAAAATTCACAGACTTGCTTATGGATTGTTTCAGGGCAAAAACAAAAGATAAAATGCCTGCTGTTGAGAAATTATATAATTATGTTATTAAATCTGGTGGTGGGTTTGATATTGGAAAATTTCGTGGTTATCAAAAAATTGAAAAAAAATAGTTTTGCCCACACACCACAACCATTTTGAACGGTAATATCAAGCAGGGTAGAATATTGTTGTAAAATCAACATTTTTACTAGTTCGAAAGTTTTTGGTGTTGGGTATAGATACAAACTTATATGCGTTAATGTAAATATCTTGATATAGCCCAGAGAAGTCAAAAGTTCGAAAGTATGGATAACGACATAAATTTTCAAAAACAAACTTTCGAACTCGCCAACACCTTGTATTCCAAACAAAAAATGCCCCAACGGGCATTTTGTTAACTATGGTTGGGGCGCACGGATTCGAACCATGATAAAGAGAACCAAAATCTCTTGTCCTACCATTAGACGACACCCCAATTGCGTCAGTGATTATAACCAACTTTTAATAAAATGCAATAATAAATTTTATCTGGTACGCGTTTTATAGGTTGTTTTGTTTTGGATTAAGTCTTGTGTTTTATCAAAATCGATTTGCTGACGTGTGCGAATATTGTTAACTATCAAGAATTCTTCCTGTTTCGCAATGTATTTTTGCTGTTCTGCTGGTGTCAAGGATGCGATTTCTTTGCCTCGGTCAGTGGAAAAGCAATCTGGTTTGTAACCGCGTGTCCAAGAAAGTCTAATTCTGTCGCCATCCCACAGACAGGCACTAACACCGTCTTGTGCATTGCGTCCAATAGTATGATTTTTAACCGCATACAAAATCTGTTCGATCACAGGCGTAGATATATCAGGGTAATTTTCTGCTAAGAACTTTTTGCCAATTGGTACAGCATCAGGACCATGATTTACGCACCAGGCATCATTTGTGCGGGCGCAATCATGCAGTGCGGCTGCTAATAGTGCAGGCAAAGGGTCTTGGTTTATGTGTTGTGCAATATCCAGTGCGAACATTGCGACTTGAATAGTATGAGATAGACCGTGATAACCGTATCTGGACTGATTTGTTACCAGCTCTATCTTTGGCAGGATGTCTTCAAAAAAGATTTTTGTATATTTTAGGCGTTCTTTTTGCATTTTTTTCACTTTTTTGAAAATTTGTTCTTGAAAAAATATTTGTTAAATTTAATAATGATTAAAATTCGCAATGAATTTACATATCGAACCTATTATATAGGAGAAAATAATGGCACGCAAGGAATTTGTTTCGTTACTGGAAGATAATATTTGGACTTTGGAAAGATTGTCCGATAAATTGGGGCTTAAACGCACAGAAAAAATTGGATATCCGCGTCAATTATTGTCTATATTGGTGCGTTTGCATAATGGCGGTCGTGCAAAATTAAAAGATATTGCGCGTCGTGAACATGTATCAACACCAAATTTATGTGCTGCGTTTCGCAAGCTTGAACATGACGGTCTTGTGATACGTGCAACTGATGACGAAGACAGACGCGATACTTGGTATTGTGTATCACCAACAGGTGTTGAATTATCATTGCGTGCAATGGACTTGTTTCGTCAGGGTGTAGAACAAATGTTTTCCGGTATTTCAAAAGATGATGAAAAACGTTTGACCGAAGCCATGCGTACTCTAAGGGATGTTTTAAACAAGGTGGAGTTAGGTAATGAATAAACTAAAATCGCTATTTTTATGTGCGTCTATCATAGGTGCTTTTGTATCGACATCGTTTGCGATGGATTTGTCGTTACAAGATGCGACTAATATGATAGTGAAAGAATCTCATGATTTGAAAAAGGCTGATGCTAATTTACAAAAAGCCGAAGCATCATTGGATGCAGCTAATGCAAATCGTTGGTTCAAGTTGGACGGCTCTGTTTCTTATATGAATTTGGTTAATATCGAAGATCCAACAAAATCTAAGACAATTGATTTGCCAGCATCGATGGGTGGTTTGATTTCGGAAAGCCTAAAAGATCAGGCTGTAACAATTGCAATCCCAGATAATATTTTCCAAGCTGGTGTTTCATTGACTCAGCCAATTTATACTTTTGGAAAAATTGGCAATGCAGTTAAATCTGTAAAGTCTGCAATCAAAATGTCAAAAGCTTCCAAAGAAATGACTTTGCGTGAAGTGAAATATGCAGCAGCTCAATTGTATTGGACTGCAAAAATGACAGATGAAATGGTAAAGCTGGCTCAACAAGATTTAACAAATGCGCGTTTGGCTAAAAAGAGTTTAACATCAGCAGGCCGTGCAAATCGAAGCAATTTGTTAAAGATTGAATCTGATATAGCTTCCAAAGAAATCAATGTGTCTGATGCAGAATTTAATCGTGATACTGCATATAGAATGTTAAAGATTATGGCAGGAATTGATGTTGATGAACAACTGTCATTAACAGACAATTTTCCACAAAGTTTTAATGAGTTGACAGCCGGAGAGTTAACTTCGACTCCACAGTGGGAGATTTTAGGCGAACAAGTAAAAATGTACGAACGTTTAGCAAAATCTAAACGCGCAAATGCGTATCCTACATTGGCTGCAACAGCGAACTATAGCTATATGGCATTGTCCGAAGATATTGACACCATGTTTGATAAAAAAGGCGGTCAATCTGCTTATTGGGGTTTGGCTTTGCAGGTTCCTTTGTTTAGCGGTGGTCTGAATCGTGCAAACGCAACTGTCGAAGCAATGAATGCAATCGCAGCTCAGCAAGATTTAGATAAAGCCAAGAAGATAACAACAGAACAATATAAAAATGCAATAAAGCAATATAACAGATTGCGTGATAACTTATCAACTTTGGTCAAGGCGCGTGATTTAGCAGCTCAGACATATAAGGTATCACAAAATCGTTTTGCTGCGGGTCAAACTTCTGCAGTTGAATTAGCAGATGTGTCAGCAGGTTTGTATCAATTAGATATCGCTTTGTTGAATACAAAATACAATATTTTAATGTCTGCAGAATCGGTAAAAAAGCTAGGTGAATAAGATGGAAAAAATACAACAGAAACTTCGTTCAAAGAAAATAAAGCATATATTTTTTGTTGTGCTGGTTGCGGTTATAGTTTGCTGGGTGATTTTTAGATTTGCGACAATTGCATCTGAAAATTCTCGCTTTGTATTTAACGCTTCTCGTTCAATGATTCAGGTTGGTGCGCCAGTCGAAACAATGACAGTCAGGAATACTTATGGTACATTGTATGAACCTTTGAGTGTTAAAAATAATCGCGCTTATGTATCAGCGGAACGCGCATCAAAATTGCGTGTCGGTCAAAAGGTAAAAGGCGGAAAAATAACTTATGTTTCAAATAATATCGATTTGAATACGGGCATGTATTTAGTTCGTACATCTGGTGTATCTGATGGCCTGCATTTTGCAGAATTTACAACAAAAGGAATCTTTGTGCCTTTGTATGCTATTTCAAACAATTCTGTATTAGTTGTTCAAGATGGGATCGCTGTTGCGCGTAATGTTAAAATTGCACGTCAAGACTCTGAAAATGCATATATTGCATCAGGTTTGTTAAACGGTGAAATAGTCATATTGTCCAAAGTACATGCTGGCGACAAAGTTAAAGTAAGCAAATAAAAATCGGGGGTATAACAATGTTAAAGTTTTTTGTTCGCAGACCTGTAACAACATTGATGTTTGTTTTGCTGTGGGTTGTGTTGGGGTTGGTGTCTTTTCCAAACATGAATATCGAGCGTACTCCTGCTTTGGATTTGCCATTGGTTACCGCTACTTTTGTGTATCCAGGTGCAGCACCAGAAGAAATCGAGTCGCAGATTTTGAAGCGCGCTGAAGATGCAATGTCAGAAATTTCCGAAGTAAAATCGATTAAATCATATGGCTATGAAAACAGTGGTTATGTGATGGCGGAATTTAATTTGGGTGTAAATGTGAACGACAAGGCGACAGAAGTTAAAACAAAGTTAGATAGTTTGATTTCTGAATTTCCAGACGATATGAAACAGCCTGTTGTTGAAAAGCTAAATCCATTACAGCAGCCTGTTGTTGATATTGTTTTGCGTGGTGCTGATTCACGCGCGCTGGAAGAATATGTAGATGATATTTTATCAAATAAAATCACCGCAATTCCTGGTGTAGCAAGTGTGTCGGTATTTGGTGGTTTGCAACGCGCAGTTCGTATTGCGATGAATCCAGATTCTATGGCTGCGAATGGTGTAACAGTTATGGATGTGGTTGGGGCCTTGGGTTCTCATAACTTAAATGTGCCTGGCGGTAAAATTGAAACAAGTCGTGATTCTTCGAATGTTCGTTTCGTAGGTGAATTTTCATCTGTTGATGAAATTGCAAACTTGCAATTAACTACGGTCGAAGGAAATCGTTTCAAGTTGTCAGACATTGCGAGTGTTACAGATGCCGCGCGTGATATAGAAAATGGTGCGCGCTATAACGGTGAATCAGTTGTAGTTGCATCTGTTGTCAAGGCATCGGATGGTAATGCGATTAACATTTCTAATGCGTTAAGAAAAAAGATGCCAGAGCTAATAGCAGATATGCAAAATCGTTTTCCTAACGCAACTATGTTCATAGCTTCTGATACATCTGTTGCGATTGCAGATGAAACAGACAATACAATTAACAGTATTGTTCTTGGTGTGTTACTGACAGTACTTGTATTGTTGTTATTTACTCGTAACTGGCGTTCAACTATTATTGCGGGTGTTGTAATTCCTGCGTCGTTGTTGGCTGGTTTCTTCTTTATGGATAAAAGTAACTATACAATTAATGCGCTGACATTGCTGGCATATTCGTCTGCATTGGGAACATTGGTATCAAATGCGATTATTTTGATTGAGGCAGCATTGCAAGAAATGTATGCAGGCAAAAAGCCAGAAGATGCAGCTGTTGACGGAACTAAAAAAGTTGCTGTATCTGTGTTGGCAGGTGTTGGAACAAATGTTGTAGTGTTCTTGCCGTTGGCATTTATGGGCGGTATCGCAGGTCAATTTATGGACCAGTTTGGTATGACTGTAGTATATCTGACTTTGTTGTCATTGATGTTCTCGTTCACATTAACACCGATGATGATTGCAAAGTTTTTGCGTCTGACTAAACAAAAAAAGGCAGATAAAAAACAAGCAGTCAAGGCAGACAAAAACACTTTGGAATACAGTTGGTTGTATAGCTGGTTTAAAATGCAGTTTGCTCGTCCTTGGCGTGTTGTTGGTATGGCGGCAGTATTGTTTGTAGGTTCTACTATGTTGATGCGATTTGTTGGAAACGAGTTTTCACCATCGACAGACACGAACGAGATTATGATTACTGCGCGTACACCTATGGGTTCTACTTATGAAAAGTCAGAATCTGTTGCGATTCAAATCGAAGACAAGCTGGAACAATTTCCAGAAGTAAAATCGACTACGGTAAAGATAGGTGAACGTGGTTTACAGAATATTTCTATTACTGTTGAGTTGGTCGATGTGTCAGAACGTAAGATTTCTGACAAGATGTTAGTACAACAAATCTTGCCTGTAATATCTGAAATTCCAGATGTAGAAATACAAATGCGCGCTGGTGAATCTCAATCTTCTGGCGTGTCATCAGACTTGATTTTAAATGTATTTGGTGAAAATGATGAAATTCGTGAAAATTATGCAAATCAAATTATTGATATCATAAATAATATTCCCGAAGTTCAATCAGCTGTTCGTGCACAGCAGTTGCCAGCTATGGAAACTCAGTTTGTTCCAAATCAAGAACAAATGAATTTCTGGGGTGTACAAAATGCGTATGCAGGAACAACTTTGCGTACAGCTTTGTTTGGAAATGATGAATATAACTACAAAGAAGCAGGCGAAGAATATCCAATTGTTTTAGAATTTGCTAAACCTTTCAAGAACGCAGCTTTGTTTGATAATGTTTATGTTAATTCTTCCAAAGGTATGGTGCCTCTGTCCAGTTTGGGTGAAGTAAGAACAGTCCAAGCAACACCTGATATTAGACGCGAAGACAAAAATAGATATACAGAAATTGATATCAATATCGGTAAATCTACAATGGGCCCAGTTCAATCAAAAATAGAATCAGAACTTGCAAAGCTGGATTGGCAAACAGGCTATTATTTTGAATTTGGCGGTATGTCAGAAATGCAAGGTGAAACTACAAGTGAAATAGGTAAGGCATTCTTGTTAGCTATCATTTTGACATATATGTTGTTGGCTGCGATTTTGAATTCTTTGGCGCATCCATTTACAATTGCGACATCAATTTTGACCAGTTTTATAGGTGTGTTTGTTTTGATGTTTTTGTCAGGTGCGACAATGAATATTGGTGCGATGCTAGCTTTTGTTATGTTGGTAGGTTTGGTGGTTAATAATAACATCTTGTTATTGGAGCCAACAATTGCTCGTGTTGCTAACGGAGAAAAGCCATTTGAAGCACTGTGGACAGAAATGAACGATAAAAAGAATATGATATTAATGACATCTATTGCGGTTGCTGCCGGTATGGTCCCTCAGTTATGGTCTGCAGACGGTATGAAGGTTGCGATGGGAGCTGTTATGATTGGTGGTATGTTGGCAAGTTTATTGTTTACATTTACACTGACACCTGCGTTGTTTGTGTTAATTGAACGTGCCAGACATTGGAGACCAAAGTTCCTTAGATAACTTGTACGCCCCTTGAATTTAAGGGGCTTTTTTTGTACAATAACAACATGAAATAGGCGGAGGTTTTAATGCAATCAGATAATGTAAATATTTATAATAAAACACCAGAACAAATATTTAACGAATTGACTGCAAATATGGATTTGAAAACAAAGCATAGTGGTTTCAAAGAAATGCATCAAATAATGTTTTCTGCTAATAATTCTCCGTGGAATATTGTGCGTTTTTTGTACTTTATTTTTTCTGTTTATTATCCATCACAAGAACAGTTTGTTAATATACATTCACACTATGATATTTTAAGTGTGGGTAAAGAGTTGTACAGTGTTACTCCAACCGATACTAAGTATAAAAAAATTCCAAAATATTTGCATGGTGTGGTAAATAAACGAGAAAATACATTTATGCATTCGTATGACAAATATTATATTGTAAAACCTGCGCGCGGTCAGTCAAAGCAATACATGGAACAGTGTATGAAAACCTTTGATGTAATGCTACATTTTCAAAAAATGCAATCGTTATACAATGTTTCAGATAATGATAAAAGATTAGTGCTATTTGTGTCCGAGTTGTATAACGAAGTGTTAAAACTAGTTTCTATGACTACTGTATGTCTTGCGCCAAAACGCAAAAATATCATGGATTCTGGTTCTATGCATTTGTTAAATGAATATAACAAGGCGACATCTTTTGGAACTGTATCTAATGCTGTTGCTGCCAGACAAGAAATTCTAAAAAGTAGAAAGTCAAAAACAGATAAAACAATGCGTTTATTGCGTGATATGAGCGGTAAAGAATTTGATAGTTTGTCACAAAGACATGATGCAGAATTAGTGAGTGTAACAGACTTTAACGAATTTCAAAATATGTTGCGTCAGCACGAGCAAGAGCGTATGGAATTGCTGGCAAAACAACGTGCCAGAATACAGGCATTTAAACAAACATTAACAAATGTAGAAAAAAAAGATGAGCAAGAAAGAAAATACGAACGACTAAAAGCTCAACTAAAAATGGCACGCATAACACGTATGTATTAAAAAAATCCCCGATTTGGAGATTTTTTTAATCTTCTCCGAAATCCATATCTCGTAATTTTTCAGCACGTGGTGTAATTTTTGAAACGGAAATTTGTAATAGTTCAATATCATTTTGTGCCAAATTAAAATGTTTAGAAACATTGTTGGCTCTATCAGACAGACGGGTCAAATCAGTCAGTAATAAATCGAGTTCTTTTTTTACTTGTGCAGCAACGCGTTTGATTTTTATGTCTGATAATACTGCACGAATTGTATTCAAAGTTGCCCATAATGTAGAAGGCGAAACAAGAAATACTTTTTGTCGTGCCGCGTATTCAATTGTTTTTGGAAATTCACGATGTATTGTTTCGAATATTGATTCAGAAGCGATAAACATCATTGCAGATTCTGCTGTAACACCTGTTATGATATATTTTTCAGCAATGGCATCAATATGTTTACGAACATCTTGTTCAAATTGTTTGTGTGCAAAGGCATCTTTTGGATTTTCTAGCATACGGTTATAACTTTCCAATGGGAACTTGCTATCGATAACCATATCACCAGGGGGATAAGGCAGGCGGATTATGCAATCAGGTTTAACATTTGTAGCTAATACAGATTGAAAAGCATATGTTTCTGGCGGCATAATATCGCGCACCAAGTCTTCAAGCTGGCGTTCGCCAAAAGTTCCACGTGCTTGTTTGTTACCCATCAGTATGTTTTTAAAGTTCGCAATATCACCACTGATGTTTTTTAACTCAATCGCATTTTGTGTCAAAGCACCTAATCTTTCTGCAAGTCTTTCGCGCAATCGTGCATTGTCTTCGCGTAGCATAGATATATCAATAGTTGGCTTGCGTAATAATATTGCTATTAACAGAACGATAATTATTCCCAATAATACAAAAATATAAGTTGTCATTTCCTAATCCTTTGCTATGATTAATTATAAGAGGTTTTACAAATGTTGCAAATGAAACTTTGTGGTGATTTAGTTTTGCGTCAAAAATGCGCTCCTGTGTCTGAGATTACACCAGATTTGTTGGCAGTTTTGGACGAGATGGTCGAGATGATGCGCGCTCAAAATGGTGTTGGACTTGCAGCGCCTCAGGTTGGTATCTCTTCTAGATTTTTAGTAATGATGGATCCAGACAGCGAAGTTGTATATCGTATGATAAATCCAAATATCACTTCGTTCAGCGAAGATACATGTGTTTTAGAAGAAGGTTGTTTGTCTGTGTTGGGCAATGATGGTTTGCCTATTTATGCTAATGTTACCAGACCTCAATCTGTTATTGTTGAATGGACAGACGAACATGGTGCGCAAAAGAAAGCACAAATGTCCGGTATCCCTGCACGAATTGTTCAACACGAAGCAGACCATCTAGACGGAAAATTGTTTGTTGACCATTTGCCTGCTGTACGCCGTGAAATGGTTATGAGAAAAGTTAAAAAGCGTAAATAAAATGAAACTAGTTTTGATGGGCACAAATGCGTTTGTAGTGCCAATCTTTGAAGCAATAAGAGAAGCAGGTCATGAAATTATGGCTGTGTTTACTCGTGCGCCAAAGCCCGTTGGTCGCAAGCAAATTTTAACACCTTCACCTGTGCATAACTGGGCTGTGGAACATAATTTGCCACTGCATACAAACATAAATGAATATAATTATAGTCCAGATATGGTTGTGGTAATTTCTTATGGTGTGATTTTGCGTGATAATGTATTAAGCTCTGCGCCTTGTGTAAATATTCACCCAAGTTTATTGCCTGCATATCGTGGCCCTTCTCCAATTCGTACGGCTATTTATAATGGCGACAACAAATCAGGTGTATCTTTGATGCAAGTAACAGCAGAAATGGATGCTGGCGATATTTATCAATGTACAGAATTTGATATCGATATAGACGATACAAATGAAAGCATAGAAGAAAAAGTTTCGCATATTTCGATTGATATGCTAATACCATTTTTACAAAATCCTTCTGTGTACAAGGCAACTCCACAGGTTGGGGTGCCAACATATACTCAGAAATGGACGGGCGGGGACGAACAGATTGATTGGTCACATGGAGATGTGGCTGTTCATAATCAAGTTCGTGCGCTGGGTTCTGGCCGTACAAAAATAAACGGTATGGATGTAAAAATATTAAAAACAAAATTACAAGACGGAAAACTAGAAATACTACAATTACAACCTGCTGGTAAAAAGCCAATGGATTGGCGTAGTTTTGTAAACGGCTTGCGTGGTGAAACGGTAAAAATAGGATAATAATAAAATGTCAGTAAATATTATTGAAGTAGCTGCAAAATCTGAAAATTGTATAAATTGCGCACGCACTTATAATATTAACAGTGCAAATGGTTTGGAATGTTTTTTCATGTTTATTCCTCTTTTCTTTTTATGAAAATCTGTTAATTATATACATAGAGTATCTACCAGATTCTTGAAACATGGCTGAATGAAATGTGGAGAATATGTAAATTATTTCTGCGGGTTTCGGGGAATAAAAAAGGGTCCCTGCCGGCAGGGACCCCCATCTTAATCTATTTTTCTGTTTTGTGGTGCAGCTGTGCGAAAAAAGCTTCCTTAGCTTCGTGACGGAAGGTGCGACTTAGTGGAATTGCAGTCTCGCCGGTCAGAATAAACTCGTTCTCCTTTAAAGAAAAAATAGCCTGTGCATTTACCCAGTAGCTCTGGTGGCAGCGGATAAACGGAGAGGACTCCAGTTCCTGAAGAAGTTCTGCAGGAGACTGTATGGTCCAGTGCTCACCGGACTGTGCTGCAATGCGGGTTTTTCTGCCAACACGTTCCATATAGAGAATGTCACGGACAGGAATCTTTGTGACAGAACGGCGGTCTTTAATGGTGAGGCAAGGTGCTTCTGCCAGCCGGGACGCGAGATTCAGACAGGCTTTTTTCAATGCTTTCGGAAGGCGTGTATCCATATGCTGCTTCAGAACGAAATAACTGTGCTCCGCTTCATAAACCTCCGTGGCATAATCCAGATAGGCAGTCAGAAAGATAATCTGACAGTGAGGAACCAGCTCGTTCAGCTTTTTTGCAAGGCGAATCCCGTCCATGTCGTCCATCTTAATATCCAGAACCGCAATGTCCGGACAGTAACTATCTTCTGCAACTGCATCCAGCAGATTCTGTGCCTGGCTAAATTCATTTATTTCGAGGCATTCTTCAGACAATGCTGCAGCAGTGACAGCAGCGGCATGCTCTCGGTGCAGCGCAATATCATCGCAAATTGTTATGTATCGCATCAATCAGTTCTCCTTCAGTGTAAGATATGTAAGAAACCGGCCGTTTTCCTGGCGGAAAGTGAAACCGCCGTCAAATTTTTCAGCAAGCTCATCCAGAATGTGAAAGCCGACACCTCGTTCCAGCTGCGGGATACGGAGCGGTTTTGGAACAGAAACTTCCGGAGAAACCGGATTATCCGTTTCAATCAGCAGATAACCCTGCTGAATGGAAGCTTTGACGGTGATTACCGGGTTCGGAAGCTGTTGGCAGGCTTCAACTGCATTATCCAGCAGATTGCCGAAGGCGCTGATCAGATCCAGATCCGAAATTGCTGTCTGCGGTGGCAGGGAAACCTTGTATTCAACAGTGATACTGCGGGAATGGAGGCTGCTCTGCCGGTCATAAAGGAATGCATCCAGAACTGGATTCTGGCACTGTCCCAGTCTTGCAGCGGGCAT
>JAFZHX010000016.1 GCA_017554665.1 Alphaproteobacteria bacterium | reverse complement strand
TGTTGAAGATAGATTGCACAAGAATTTGCCAAAGACTACTCCTTGGACATTTGGGCAAAGACTGGAACACGAATTATCTGCGCTTGGTTTTTATATTTCTGCGCATCCACTGGATCAGTACAAGCACTTGATTAAGTCTGCAAACCTAACTACCAGTGCTACTTTAGAAAAGTTGGGCGACAGAAAGCCTGTTCAGATTGCAGTAAATGTAAATTCGTTTAGTCGTCGTCGTACTAAAACTGGCAAGGAAATGATAACGATAAATGCTTCGGACAGCTTTGGAAATATTGATGCGGTTGCGTTTGGTGATTCTGCTGTTGAATTTTCACAAATTTTGTCAGGCGAAACGGTTGTTTTGTTGTCTGGTAAGACCTCTAATCGTGATGACAGGGTTTCTATATTTGTAGATTCTATTATTCCTTTGACTCAGTGGGTCGCAAGAATAGCGAAGAAAATCACAATGGATATCAGGGACAAGGCGGTGTTGCAGGATGTTAAAAAGGCTATAGTGGCTTTGCCTCGTGGTTATACTCAGGTTGTTTTGAATTTGTATGGTGCGGACAAGGTTGCGACAATGGCTTTGCCGGGTGGTGTTGAATTAGGAAATACAACGATTGCAGATTTGACGGCACTTGGGTTGCGGATAGAGGTGGAATAATGGCGATGAAACATATTCCTGTGTTATTAGATAGTGTTTTAGAAGCTTTGGGTGATATTTCAGGGCTTACTGTTGTTGACTGTACTTTTGGTGCTGGTGGCTATAGTCGTGCTTTTTTAAAGGCTGGCGCAAATGTTATTGCTTTTGATAGGGATCCTAATGTTTTGTCAGATGTAGAAGCCATGAAGGCGGAATTTGGTGATAGATTTAGCTTTGTTCCCAAGACTTTTTCACATGTTTCAGAGTTGGAAAGCCCGGTAGATGCGATTGTTTTTGATTTAGGTATTTCTTCAATGCAGATTGATATTGCTTCGCGTGGTTTTTCTTTTCGTGCGGACGCACCACTTGATATGCGAATGTCAGTAGAAGGTATGACGGCTGCTCAGTTTATTGAAAAATCAACAGTGGCAGAGCTGACAGAGGTGTTGCGTCAATATGGCGATGTTAAAAAGGCTGGTGTTTTGGCCAAGGCGATAAAAGAAGCCCTGCCCCAGACGACCTTTGCGTTGCGGGACTTGATTTATAATCCGCATGATGTTGCGCCAGTGTTTCAGGCATTGCGAATTGCGGTAAATGATGAAATGGGCGAATTGGAACGGGCTTTGGGTGCTGTGCCAGAACTGCTTAAATGTGGTGGCAAGTGCGTTTGTGTTACCTTTCACTCGCTGGAAGATAGAATTGTAAAGAATACCTTTCGCAAGTGGACAACACCGCTTGGAGATCCGCGTATGCCGGTGCTGGAACCTGCACAATTTGAATTGTTGCGTACTCAGTTGCCAACAGATGTAGAGCTTGAGAATAATTCGCGTGCTAGATCTGCACATATGCGCGGGGTTATAAAATTGAGGGGGTAAAATGAAAAAGAAGGAATTAAAAAAACGGGTAGAGTCTGCAGATAGTGCAAAAAAAGTTAATGCGCTAGACTTGTCTTCGGATCAAGATTTGACGGTTGGCTTGATGAACTTGTTGTATATAGAAGATTTTACAAAAACAGGTCAGTTGCACGATATGGTGCATGAGTTGCGTGCGTCTTTGATGAATAAAATTGTAAAAACAAGCGATAAAAAATATCAGATATCTGAAAAATTGTTACTAGAATCAATGACTTTGATAGAATTGGCGAACAAAGAACTTGCTGCTGGTAATAATAAAAAAGTGTATCAGATATACGATGAAGCTTATGGTCGCTATTCATTGTTTTGGGGATTAAATATGGGATTGATAGATTTAAATGAGGTGTAATTAAAAATAGCTATTGATTCAAATGTACAAAAAATGATAAAATGCAAAAAAGAGAGAAGGAAAGTGAAGGCTATGTTTAAACAATTTTATCGGTTTCCTGCGGTTTTGGCGATGTGTTTGTGCGCATCTAGTTTGTTTGCGGAACAGGCTCCGAACCCACGTAGTGCAGTTGCTGTTGGTGCCAAGTCGGCCCGTCAAGATACTTCCAAGGTGGTAACTCGTGGCGATGGTTCTTCGAACTCTGTGGTTAGTCGCAGCGCTAATTCTGCCCGCAATGCAGCTAATTCTGTTAATGTGTCGGCGCGTTCCTCGGTTCCGGTTAAGGCAGCATCTGTTGCAAGAACAGGACGTAATACAACAGTTAAACAGGCAAGTGTCGGTGCCATGACGAATCGTTCTGCATCGGTTGTTCGTAGTGCAAGCACTGCTAATATGGGGCGCAGTGCAGTTGCAGGTGTAAAGAATAATGCACGCAGTGCAACAAAAAGTGCTTTAAAATCAGGTGTGGCACGTGCTGCAAATGTTGCGCGCGCAACTGCTGTGTTTAGTGATATTTCTAAGATTGGTGGCAGTTACTCTCAATGTCGTGATGCGTATGCAACATGTATGGACCAGTTTTGCGCAGCAAACGAGACTTTTCGTCGTTGCTATTGTAGTGAAAGATATTCTGGTTATATAGAGACTGAGGCAACATTTGAAGAAGCAAAGTTGATGTTGCAGAATTTTGAAGATCGTGTTTTGAATGCGGTTGATAAGACTGCAAGTGAAGTTGAAGCTATGTATAGCGCAACCGAAGGTGAAGCTGCTCTTAAGACAAAAGATACTAGTGAAGGTATGAAGATGTTGGAAGAGCTTAACGATATGTTGAGTGGTAAAAAGAAGCCTGCAGTTGTAGAAAAGAAAACTACCCTGGATTTGGGTTCTTTGAATATGGATTTTTCGGTTGATATGGAAAATATTTGGAGTGGTGGCTCTGTAGATTCTTTGTTTGGAGGAAAAAGTAATAGTCGTGGTGGTCCAAATATGTCGGCTATGGCAGGTGATCAGCTGTATAAAGAATCTAATAAGCAGTGTTTAGATGTTGTTGCTGAAGCTTGTTCTTCGGACGCACTGTTGAATATGGCTACCAGTTCGTATAGCTTGCTGATTACACAGGATTGTAATTTGTATGAAAAAAAGTTGGATGCACAACGTCAGAGCATTCTTAATACCACGCGTGATGCATCAAAAATGTTGTTAGAAGCTCGTTTGGAAGAAGAACGTTCTCATAATAGCGCGGATATGAATGCTTGTATGGATGCAGTAAGAGAGGCTATATTAAAAGAAAGTGCTTGTGGCCCTAACTTTAAGCGTTGTTTGGATATGACTGGTAATTATATTAACCCATCTACTGGTGAGGCGATATTAAAACCTTCATTGTTTAAATTGACAGAGCTTACTAATTTATTTGACCCAGATGATCCTGTCAATAAAACTTTTAAAGAACAGTTTAATGGCAAACGTATTTATGCAGAAGGTGCGTTGGATACTTGCCGTAATATTGCAGATGAGGTATGGACTGAATTTACAAATATGGCAATTATTGAAATTGGTCAGGCCCAAGAAGCTAAGATAGAAGAAGTTAAAAACAACTGTCTTGCAACTGTAAGCAAATGTTATGAACAACGTTCTGGCGAAATAAAAGACTTTGGTGGTTCTGGGTCAGAGTCTGTAGGTGCGATTTCTGCAAATGCAGCACGTGCAATGTGTGCTGAAGAACTTGCTGGATGCGCTGCATTGTATGCGCCTTCTGAAAACGCTAACGGTTGTGCATTTGATAATTTTGGTCGTGTTACGAATGCGGGCAGTTGTGGTATGACAGCTTTGTTAGATTTTGTGTCTGCTGTTGATAGCGTAAATATTGCGGAAGGTTGCAAAACTGGATTGACTAATTATGCAAAAGAATTGTGTACACCACCAAGTGCAAGTGATGCAGAAGCATCTGGTTCAGATGGAACTCTTGTTTATCCATGGGGGTGTCGTTTGATGGCTCGTGATAAACTGGAAGAAACATTTGCAAAGCGAGCTAAGGTTATTTGTGATGTTAGCTCTAGTGCTGATGATGGGTTAAGTACAGATTTGGTTGATCCATCGGCTGTTATTAGATCTTTAGTTGACAATATTTCAAACCAAATCCGTATGCAGTTAAGCAAAGTTTGTGTTGAACAAGAAGGTCTGTGGTTTGATTCAATGCGAGATAAAGCAAATGATGTATCCATCAAGATTCTTAGCACGGTGAAAGATGCTAAAGGTAAAAAAGTTGCAAATGATGGTAATGCAGTGGCCGAAGCAAAGCATATTATCCCTGTTTATAAACCGGTGGATCCTAATGTTGCAGATTTGTCTTCTTACTTGTTTGTAGTTGGTGCAAATTCTGGGTCTCTACGAGATGCTTTGGGAACATATGGTTCTTGCCAAGAAAATAGTGTTAAACTTCAATGTGAGGCTATTGCAGGTGAAAATAACATGTATGCATCATATAATTCTAATACAAATACATGTGATTTGACAGAAGCTTGGTATCAAGAAAAATGTAGTCAAATTGGCGGATACTATGAAAACGGTGTTTGCAATTATGTTTGGGGTAACTAATCTGAAAAGACTTGTTTTCGGATACCCCAGCATGGGAATTTGGTACATGTAAAAGGTAAAAACAATATAGTATGTTCGTTTTACTGGTACGAATTTAAAACAATAGTAATGATTTGAAATCCCCCGTCCGTGGGGATTTTTTATTTGTCTTGCGCGCCCGTGAACAAGGGGGTTAAAGATTTGTAGTTGGTGGCTTGATTGTTATTGCCCTGCTTTGTGCGGACTGTAATTCGTAGCTAAATAATCTTGGATGATACAGATAAATAAGAAACAGATGGTATTGTTGTGGATATAAAAGACTTAGATACCTGTTGGCAGATTTGAAATTTCTGTTGCTGAGTCATAGCTTTCGCCAGCATTATATGTACATTTAATTAATAAGTCAGAGCCTTGTATTTTTTGTGCGGCATTTACACATACCTGATTCTGTTCGGAAATCATGTTTGCGCTTTCCCACTTGTTATTTTTGCTATAAACTTCTACGCATTTTGTAGTGTAGTTGTTCTGACTGCGACGGGCTCCGTTTGCCCAACAAGAACAAATACCCCATGAAGCTGTATCAACACCACTGTCATAATTTTGAGGACATATATATTCATTGGTACCTAAGCCATAAAGGGGTGCAAACGAGGTTGTATAGTCTGGAAGCTTTGACGCAAAATAGCATGTAGAGTTAGTGTATATTTTGTCGGCAATCGAGTCCTGGTATTCAACAAAACGACCCTGAAGATTCATACATTGTGTCGATAATACAGATAATACCTTGTTGTATGTTTCTGTCGCAACACCTGTTGTACGTGGCAGACGCTGTTGAATGTTACCCCCAGAATTTATGTTGCCATAGACAGAGCCATTGTATAAATCAAAGCCACCAAATGCTTGTTCTATTATCTCTGGCTTGTTACAAGCAGATATGCTGGCCAACTGTTTGGCGCATGTGGAAACATACACAGGCTGATTTGTCGTATCGAGCTCTTTGTCGCCGTCTGGCTTGATGCTGTATAATGTGAACCAGTCGATTGCACGGCCTTGGCGGAACAAGCCACTGTATGGATAATAAAAGTTTTCATAGTTTGTGCCACCGTATTTGTCAAAGCACTGTTTCACAACGGCACGGCATGCTGTTAATGTGTCTGTTTGTTTTTGTGATTCAATATACTGGGCAACAATGCTGTTTGTGGTGTCAGTGCCACCAAACATTCCATCGCAAGATTTTACATATTCTGTGCACATTTGATCTGTTAATGCCAGCTTGTCAGGCATGATAATAACACCGTTGGTAGCAGATAGAGATTGCATAGCGGAGGTTATAGATTTGTCTGCATTTACATAACATGATGACACAAAGTCAAAACAACCTTGCTTGATTTCTTCTACTTTGGAGCGTTGTGCATAATATATGTCAAGTAATGCCTTGTCAAGATAGTCTGCCCAAGCAATATCTGCCTTTTCAACACACTTGTCCAAGGCAGGTTCTGCAAATTTTTTTACCCTGCTCTCAAAGTTTTGAACAAATGTGCGGTTTTTAAGTATCTTGGATAATTTTTGTTCTGATGCGGCAACATTGTCTGCGAATTGCAACAGGTCGCCAAGTTTGTAAAAGTCTGTAATACCAATGATTGGGTCGCCAGTCGAAATGTCGATGTATTCGCCGTTGTCTAGGCATTTGTGATAGTTTTTACCGCACACCTCTTCGCTTAGTACGGCGGCTTCTATTTCGCCAATACATGTGGACAAGTCAGAAGAATTGTGGTTTTTACGGTTTTCTACGCGCGCTAAATCAAGCATGGCACTGCCTTCGCGGACAGCGGATTTTAGCTGCTTTTGAGTTGTTGTGATAGCGGTTTGTACGGTGTTACAATCCTGCTCGATTGCCATAAGGTATGCTGTGATTGCCCTTTGTAAAGAAGCATCGTTACAGTCTGTGCTTACTACTTGGCGACACTGAGGATATACCGCGTTATATAACGCAAGACCGTTATAGGTGGCAATTGCCTGCCCTGCATCTTTCATACCAAACGCATTAGCTGTGTCGAATGAAATGTTAATGCTGTTTAATTCTGAATATTTTCCACCAACATTAGTGTCTTTGCCACTGATGGAGTTCATAATAGCCTGCAGTAATGCCTTGGATGCAGACTTGTCGGATATTAAAGCATTTTCACCTTCGGAGGCCTGCTTCATTGCGGTAGCTTGGCTGGCAGTCATGCCAACGGCTTCAAGGCTTTCGGTGAATACGGTCAATTGTTCGTGCGCGTCTTCAAGTGTTTTGCGCTGATCAATCATGTAAAAAACACGGTCGTTGCAAGAACAACGGCGATATTCATCGCTTTTTAATGTACAAAATTGATCCATGCAGGAAAAATATGCGGTCTTGCACTTTTCGTATTCTGCGCCAGTGCGGGTGTCTGCAATTGTTCTTTTTCCGGTGCTTTCAGTGCCAGAACGAGAAATAATAGATTTTTTTTGCGCGGTTGTTGCCGTGCGTGAACTTACACTTCTGTTGCTTGCTGTGCGTTGTGAAGAGTTTGAACGATTGACAACAGGTTTTGCTGCTGTTCGTGAAGGCAAGACAGTTGTTTTGTTGGCTGAACGCTTGTTTGTTGTGGCAATACGTGCCTGACTTTGAGTGTGGTCTGATTTTGTGCGTTCGGTTGTTCCATCACGAACACCTGCATCGGCCAAGCCCATGCAAATCAACATATTTACGGCAAAAATCAGAATTTTCTTCATCTCTGATAAAATCTTAGCAAATTTGTGATTTTCTGTGCAAGTGAATAATCAAATTAAAGTACAAAAATAAAACTAATTTTTTCTTGTTGCATTTATGTCGAAATTGAATTATTATCAAGGACGCTTTTAGGGCGTATGGCGGAATTGGTAGACGCGCTAGTTTCAGGTACTAGTGGTAGCAATACCTTGGAAGTTCGAGTCTTCTTACGCCCACCAGAAAGTTTCTAGGGGTTGTAGCTCAGCTGATAGAGCGCTACGTTCGCATCGTAGAGGTCGTGGGTTTGAGTCCCATCAGCTCCACCAAAAAAAAGTAAATGTAAGTCTTCGGGGATATGGCGGAATGGTAGACGCTGAGGACTTAAAATCCTTTGGTCATTGCGACCGTGTGGGTTCGAGTCCCACTATCCCCACCAAAGTTAAAAAAAAATCCCGATTTCGGGATTTTTTTTTATTTATTCTTGTCCGTTTAGGGCTTTGAGCATTTTCATAATAGCTTCGCGTTGACTGTCGTTTGGAAGCTTCCAATATAAATTTATTAGCTGTAAAGATTCGTTCTTGGCCAATGGATCGTCAGATGGTTGATCCTTGACATAGTTTTTAGGCAATTTACCGTTGCGGTTTTCGTGCTCTATATGACCTGGCAAGCCATGAAAGAAAAATGCAACAGGAGTTTGTAAAGCAACACTTAAATCAAATAAGCGAGAAGCAGAGATTCTGTTGTCCGCAGATTCATATTTTTGAATTTGCTGAAATGTTACACCACAAATCTTGGCCAAGTCTTTCTGAGACATGCCCATCATAATGCGACGCAATTGCATGCGTTGCCCGATGTGTTCGTCTGTAGATGTTGCTGTGATTGCTTTGTTGCTCATGTTCCTGTATCTCCCGAGTTTAAGACATGCTTCCTAAATCGATATATTATATATACAGTTTTTCTTTTGCTTTTGCAATTAAAAAACAGTTGTGCTATCCTTATACTACAAGATAAAGGGGAAGTATATGATTAAGCCATTAGTGCTGTGTATAATGGACGGCGTAGGTATTGCAGATAATGTGGAAAATAATGCTGTAGCACAGGCAAATATGCCGTTTTTTAAGGGGGTGTTACAAAAATATCCGCACTCGAAATTAAATGCTAGCGGTGAAAGTGTTGGGCTGCCTGCTGGTGTTATGGGAAATTCAGAAGTTGGACATATAACAATTGGTTCGGGACGCGTTGTTAATCAATATCTGCGCAGATTTCAACTGGAAAATTGGGTGGAAAATCAACCGCTGCAGAGTTTTATAGATGATGTTAAAAAGGCTGGTGGTATTGTGCATGTTGCGGGCTTGATGTCTGATGGACGTGTGCATTCTGATGTTAATGATATCTTGGTCATTGTGCGTAATGTTATAAAATCAGGATTGCGTGTTTGTTTGCACTTTATCGCAGATGGTCGTGATACTCCGCCACAATCTGCACAACAATATGTAAATTTGATAAAAGAAAACTTGGCAGATGATTTCAAGAAGAATAATGTTTTCTTTGGAAGCTTGTCCGGCAGATATTATGCGATGGACAGAAATAATAATATAGATAGAACAAAGTTGGCTTTTGATGCGATTGCTTTGGCTAAGTCTGATGTTGTTGCAGATGATATAGACTCGGCTTTGGCAGATGCGTATGCACGCGGTGAAACAGACGAGTTTATAAAGCCGGTTGTAATAAAAGGAGATGTGCCAATCTCTGACAAAGATGGGTTTATATTTGGAAACTATCGCAGTGATAGAGCAAGACAAATTATGCGTAGTATTTTGACAGTTGGTGCCAAGGTTTTGTGCTTTTCTCAGTATGGCGAAGGGCTTAATGAACTCTGTCCTGCACTGTTAACAGATTTGGTGGTAGAAAATACTTTGGGCGATGTGTTGGAAAGCAATGGTTTAAGTCAGCTGCGTATTTCGGAAACAGAAAAGTATAATCATGTTACATATTTCTTTGACGCAGAACGCAATGTTGATTTTGATAAAGAGAAAAAGATATTGATTCCTTCGCCTGCTGTTGCGACTTTTGATATGAAGCCTGAAATGTCGGCAGTTGAAATTACAGACCAATTGCTTGGTGTTTTGGGTGATTTTGATGTGATTATCTTAAACTATGCAAATGGCGATATGGTTGGACATACAGGTGATATGAAAGCAGTGATAACTGCATTGGAAGCCTTGGATAATCAGTTGGAACGTTTGGTGCCAGCGGTGCTGAAACTTGGGGGTATGGTGCTGATAACAGCAGACCATGGAAACGCAGAACAGATGGTAAATGCAGAAGATGGCACAGCTTGGACTGCGCATACTACTAATCCTGTGAACTTTATTGTTGTAGGTGGTGATGTGAAGTCGGTTGCAGATGGTGGACTGGCGGATATTGCGCCAACAATGTTGAAGCTGTTAAATGTTGCACAACCAGCAGAAATGACAGGGCATAGCTTGATTTAAAAAAACAACCGGCAATCGCCGGTTTATTTTTTTCTGCGTTCTGCAAAAAAATCTTTTAATAACTGTGCAGATTCATCACTGTATTCTGGAACTTGGTGGACTTTTGGCTTCCAAAGGTGTTTGTCTGTTTCGTAAACACGAGCGTTTGATGTAATTCCGCCACCTTTGATATCTGTGGCTGCAAAGTATATGTTTTTTATTCTTGCCAAAGATATAGCTGTAGCACACATTGCACAAGGTTCCAATGATACATATATGTCGCAGTTGTCTAAAAATTTAGTGCCCAGTTTTTTGCAAGCACGATTGATGGCGACTATTTCTGCGTGCAGAGTTGGGTTTTTGCGTAGTTGTACTTGGTTTTCGCCGCGTGCGATAACTTTGCCGTCATGAACAATAACAGCGCCGATTGGAACATCTTCGTGCTGAAATGCTTTTTTTGCTAAAACAATGGCTTGATTCATAAATTTCATGCTTTATACTTTACAGTATGGATTCGAAATTGCAAATTATTTCTGGAGCTTATCGTGGACGCAAATTGCGTCTGCCACCCGATGCGCGCCCTACTCAAAATCGCGCAAGGATTGCGCTGTTTAATATGCTAGAGTCTGGCATAATTGATACCAGTGCAAAAATGACGGTGTGGGATGCGTTCGCTGGCAGTGGTGCTTTTGGTTTAGAGTGCTTGTCCAGATATAATAAAGCAAATGTTTTGTTTACAGATGTTGCACCCAGCTCTATCAAGACGGTTCGTGATAATTTGTCGTTGCTAAAAGAAACTAGTCGTGCTGTTGTAAAACAAGCTGATGCCATTGGTGCGATTGTTGCAAATGGTACAATGGCGGACTTGGTCTTCTTGGATCCTCCGTATGCTGATGCTAATTTAGGTCCTGTTTTTGTACATAAACTTGGGAAAAATGCTCGCAGTGGTATGGTTTTGGTTTGGGAACAAGAAGTTGGTCATTTGTCAGAACCAGATGTTGAAAAATGGCAAGTTTTGCGTGATAAGACCTATGGACGTGCCAGATTTTTGATTTTACAAAAGATTTAATCAATAAACTTCTTGATTTTTCAAAGTTTTTAAGTAATAATATGCCCCGCACAGCACCCTTGGAGGCTGTGATAAACTAACTAAAATGCTATAAAAGGATAAAAAAATGGCAATTAATATTAACGCAGAAATTCGCAATGTTGCTGGCAAGGGGGCCGCACGTAGCATCCGCAATAACAAAAACATCCCTGCAGTTATCTATGGGGAAAAGAAATCCCCTGTTGCAATCGAACTGAACGGACGTGAATTCGGGATGTTGCTGAATACACCTAGCTTGCGGACAAAATTGTTCCAAATCAAAACAACAGAAGGCACAGAAGACGCTATGTTGATGGATATTCAATATCATCCAGTATCTGATGCACCTATCCATGTTGATTTCAAACGTATCGATGTTAAAAAACCTGTCAATGTTGTTGTTCCTGTAGAAGTTATCAATGCAGTAACTTCAAGAGGTTTGAAACTGGGTGGTACATTGAACTTTGCTGTACGTAAAGTTGCTTTGCGTGGCTTGGTTGATGTGATGCCAGAAAAAATCGTTATTGACTTGGCTGAATTGACAATCGGTGATGTAGTTCACGGTTCTGACTTGGTATTGCCTGCTGGTATTGAATTGGGCTTGCACCAAGCTGAATTGGCATTCGCTATTATCGGCGGTAAAATGCCAATGGAAGAAGATGAAAAAGCAAAAGCCGCTGCTATGGCTGCAACTGCTGCAAAGAAATAATATCTTCTTTTGTTGTAAGAAAATTATCCACCCTTTTTGGGTGGATTTTTATTTAAGAAAATATGTCTGTTGCCCCTTGAAAACATTTTTTGCATAACTATATGGTGGGTAAGCGAAAAAAATTTAAGGAGTGAAAATATGGGAAAAGTATTGGGTATTGACCTTGGAACAACAAATTCCGCCATGGCTTTCATGGATGGCTCAGAACCAAAAATTATTGAAAATTCCGAAGGTCAGCGCACAACACCTTCTGTTGTTGCTTTGACTAATAACGGTGAACAGCTGGTTGGTATCACAGCTAAGAATCAGGCAGTTACTAATCCTGAAAATACAATCTATGAAATTAAACGCTTGATGGGTTTGCGTTTTGATAGCCCAGCGGTGAAAGAAATTGCAGCACGCGTGCCATACAAAATTGTAGCTGGTGAAAATGGTGATGCGTGGGTTGAAATGGATGGTAAAAAATATGCTCCATCACAGATTTCTGCAATGATTTTAGCAAAGTTAAAGAAAGATGCAGAAAGCTATTTGGGTGAAGCTGTTACAGATGCAGTTATCACAGTGCCTGCATACTTTAATGACTCTCA
>JAFZHX010000015.1 GCA_017554665.1 Alphaproteobacteria bacterium | reverse complement strand
TTCTTCTACTTCTTCTGCCTCTTCTTCTATAGCTGCGCTAGCTTCAACAACTACTTTTTTTGCAACTGAAGCTTTGCGTTTTGAAGCACTACGCATACATTTTGTGCGTTGTTCTTGTTTTAATTTTTCTAATTCTGCAATCTCGTCTTCTGTTGGTTCTTCCAACGCAGTTAAATCTGCTATCTTTGTTTTTATATCATCACAAGCCACGCGTTCTACAACGTTTCCTGTTTCTTCTACGCTAACAGATTCTTCCACAGTAACATCTTCTTCTACATCTACAGTATCTTCTGCAAATGCACCTGTTACAACAAAGAGCCCCAACAAAGCGACAAGAATTTTCATATTTATTCCTTATTTTTCATTTATGATTCTTTCTACTTCCAAGATAAAATCAATTGCAGGATTTGTTAATCTTTTCATTGTATCAAGAATTTCTTGTGCGGCAGCTTGCATATTCAAACGCTTGTAAGCATCAATCACTTGGATTGTTTCTTGATTATCAGGGAATCTATCATCTTGCAAAGCACGAGCAATTTCCAGTTCTTGTTTTGCCATTTCAACATACTTTTGTTTATTTTCAGAGCATCCACGTTCTGACAGTCTTACAAAAATATTTGCACGTGAAACTCTTCCTCCTGGACTCATTTGAGGATAATCTCCTTCCAAATCACTCAACAAAGATTCTTCTATTTTTTCACAAGTTGATTTCTGAGCAGTTATCTGTCCTCCCAAAGCGGACAAGATATCCATTTCACGAGAAATTGCTTCACGATATTTTAGTTTGTTTTCTTCACAACCATGTTGGAACAATGTTTCATAGACACGAATATTTGCCCTATGTTCTTCTAAACTAGAAGAATTTTCATCGTACAACCAGCTCAGCTGAATATTTTCAATAACAGCACAAGTTTCTTTTTGTTTTTCTTGTTGCTGAACTTCCTGAACTGTCTGAACCAAAGATTGATTTATTGTATCACAATTCGGTCCCAACGCATGACCAGCCATTACACCACAGACAAACAGCAAAGCTAAGCCAATACGACCCCTAATTATCTGTCCATGTGTATAACACTTACATACCTTATTGTCTTTTACTTTTACATGAGTTTTTTTCATACTCTCTCTCCTATTTTTTTCTTATTATACTATTGAATGACACCGTTGTGAATTGTTATTTTTCTATCCGCCCTATTTGCCAAGTTCATATCATGAGTTACAAACAACATTGCCATTTTATTTTTTCTTACTATATCTAACAACAAATCGAACACAACAGTTGCATGCTGAGGGTCCAAACTGCCCGTTGGTTCGTCCGCCAACAAAACATCAGGATTATTCGCCAAAGCACGTGCCAATGCAGTTCTTTGTTGTTCACCTCCACTCATTTCTCCAGGAAGATGCGAAGCACGATGAGAAACATTTGTTGCCTTTAACAGTTTTAACGCACGCACATTTGCAATTTCTTCTTCTACACCATTAGCCAACATAGGCAGCACAACATTTTCCAAAGCTGTAAAATCAGCCAACAAATTATGCTTTTGATAAACGAATCCTATTTTATTTCTGCGAACTTTTGTTCGTGTATCCTCATCCATTTTTTGCACAGGCATACCATCGACAACGATACTGCCACCACTTGGCTTATCCAACAAACCAACACATTGCAACAAAGTTGATTTTCCGCATCCTGATTGTCCAACCAACGCAATAATTTCCCCACGATGCAAATCAAAACCGCCGCCACGCAAAATATGCAATGGCTGTCCACCTTCGATAAAAGTTTTTTTCACATCACGAACAGACAAGACTACATCGCCCTGTTTTACTCTTGATAAAGAATTTAAGATATTCGCCATTTATAAATTTTCCTTTTATCTTTTTTATTCGTTTCTTAACACCTCTACAGGATCTGTATTTGCAGCCTTCCACGCAGGATATAAAGTTGCCAAAAACGCCAAAGCAATTGCAATAATCGCAATTCCCAACACATCTGTCAGAACTAACTTTGATGGCAATTCAGATAAATAATACAGTTCTGCCGGGAACAAATCGCGACCAGTTAACCATTGAAAGAATTGTCTGATTGGCTCAATATAAACAGCAACTATGACCCCCAGTATAGTACCAAAGAATGCGCCTATTACACCAATCGAAGTACCCGACAAAACAAATATTTTCATCATTGATTTACGCGAAACACCAAAAGTACGCAACACTGCGATATCTTTATTTTTATCTTTGACCAACATAACAAGGCTGGACACGATATTAAACGCAGCAACAATAACGATTAACAACAGAATCAAAAACATCACATTAGATTCAACCTGCAAAGCACCAACAAAACCACGATTTAAATCACGCCAATCACGCACAACAAAACCTTCTGGCAATAAACGACCCAATGCTGCTGCGACTTCTGTTGTATCTTCTGGATTTTTCAAGAACAAATCAATATGAGTAACCGAATTCGGAATATTTAAATACTTTTGTGCAGTTTCCAACGGCATAAATATATAACCTGAATCATATTCATACATTCCCATAAAGAAAGAAGTAACCACAGGATAAGACATAATTCTTGGCATTGAACCAAACGGTGTTGGCGTTGCTCCATTTGCAGAAACCAAAGAAATTTTATCGCCCATAGCAACACGCAAAGCACGTGTCAAAGAAGCGCCTGCTACCAATTCACCATCAGCAACAGCAGACAAATCTCTACCATAAACACGTGTTCCTGTCTTGGTTTTAGCAATCAAATCAGGCATACGAATACCGCGTATCATAGCCCCTGTATTATTACCATTTGCTGTTGCCATCACCTGCCCTTCAGCAATTGGAACAATACCTGTTATATTTTCTGCAACAATCTTGTTTTGTTTCATTTTATCAATCAAAAAGTCAAAGTCAGCAATAGCGCCATCTTGATGATAAACGACAACATGACCATTCATACCGACAATACGACCCAACAAAGTATCATGAAAGCCACCCATAACAGACATCACGACTATCAAAGTCGCAACTCCTAACATAATACCAATCAATGAAACCCAAGAAATAACAGAGCCAAACCCACGCTTTTTGGCTCCTAAATATCTAAAAGCAATCTTTCTTTCCAGCTTTGAGAACATCAATTTTTTTCCTTTATTCGTTCAAGAAATCACGCAAAGCTTCACCTATAAGCTCTTCTGCAGAATCATCATGTCCTGTTACGCCATCAACAACAGAAATTATACGTGGCGACATAAACACAACCAATTCAGCAAATGGAGAAACTAATGTTTCAGGAGTTGTTACAAATGAGTGAGTTGGAATACCCACAATCACATAATTATCTCCTACGGAACTTGGAATATTAAACGAAGACAATTCACCACTAGAAGTACGCAGAACTATTTTTGCATCAATCTTGTTTTTACCGCCAAAATCGCCGTATACACCAGTTGCACCAATAATCAAATCTGTTTCTAGCCTTTCTTCTTTTCCACATTGACCGATATCAAATCTTGATTGCCAACCGTTTGGTATTGCAAAAGTTCCCTGTGAAATCAGAACAACATTTGCTTGTTGCGCCAAGAATTCTTGCAGTGTTTTTGTGTTTATTTCCGGCCCTACAACCAAAGCACGACCAACAACACCTGGGATAGACATCTTTACATTTTTATCACCAAATGCAGGCAACAAATTCATCCAAACAATTGGATTGTCTGTACGTGGATAAACACGATATACATCTATATCCCATGCCAACATATACTTTTTATTAGCAATATCGGCAATTATCTTTGCCACTTCGCGTTCTGTCTGATAATTACCTTCGAAAACAACGGTTTTATCCTGCCAGTTAACCAACAAGTTACGCATATCAGCACCATGCATAGCATCCAGCAAAGCCATTATTATTGTTTCATCTTTTGGCATTTTTATTAACCACTTGCCACGATGAGTCAAAGTCAGCTCACCATTATGTGCATCATAAAAATAATAAACGCGCCCCATTTTTGTCATCAACTCTACAGCATCAGACAAAGAACCGGTCGAAATAGTACCCGATATTTTTTCATACAAAGGTTCAGACTCTAAAACAGCAATATCTGTACCAAGCAACAATTTATCCAAAGCCTGTTTTACAGTCAAATTTTTAAACTCATAATCATCAACTTTCAGTTCAGGTAGCGCATCACCTGATCCCAAGCGCACAATTTCAATTTTTTCTTCTGGCACTACGGACACAACCTTTTGATTATTCCAATCAACTTCACATCTCTTAGGTAATTCAATTGAAAATCTGCGTGCAGTATCAGTTGTCAAAGCTGCTTTTTTTGGAAAAATAGGCACCGAGTTTTCATCAATCACAAGCTCATCAACAACTGTTATCGTATCAAACAAAGGCTCTTTTTGTTTTTGTAACGCACATCCAAACAGCATTACAGCACAAGAAAAGACAACCAAAAACTTTTTCCAGAAAAACATTTTCCTTTCCTTTTTTTATTTTATAAACATTTATATCAAATATTCATAACTTTTTCAAATTCCTCTAGCGTCATTTTGTGCAGAGGTTTTTGTGTTGGTGTAACCAAATTTTGCACTTTTTCAAATTGCGCAGCGAACCGTTCGACCAATTTTACTATTTCTGGCGACAGTTTTTTATCATGTTCGACCAAGCGTCTTCCATACTCTACTATATATTCTAACAAATCTGCAGCATAAAATCGCCCATTATAATTTTCTATTGCAATTCCGCCCTTGTTCACACAAATAGCAGACATAACCATAGCGGTTTGATTATACAAATTTGCTAACTTAATAAACTGTTGCACAGATATTACCATCTAGATTTTCCTTTCTCTCTTTTTTACATTATAAAAACTATTGCCACAAAAAGGCAATTAAATTATAATGACAAACATGAGAATAAAAATTTTACCAATTTTATTAATATTAACAGCATGCGCATCCGCTAATCGTGGCAGCATTGATAACGCCACCATTCTGAATTGGGAAAACGAAGCTGTTACAACAGAACAGTTTGTTCGCGACCACAAGTCATGTCTTGGCATTACAAAGCCTGCACATCAGCCAAGATCCAGAATTGCTAAGTTATTAGCCCCAAACCAAAGCGCCATTATGCCAGACTGGGACGGTTTATGGGTAACTTTTCAATCAAATGAATATCGCGATGTTGGTCAGCGCAGTTTGATGTCGGTACCTCGTAACTCTGCTTCTAAAACAGTGGGGGCATATCGTAGATGCATGTTCAGACGCGGTTATTTACTACGCGCAATGTAAATCTTGATTACTTAATTACGACCTTGCGGCCATTTTCATATTCTGTAATAAACACATGAATAGTATTATTTGGCAACATATCCGCTGCTATTTCCGGCCATTCTATCAAAGTTATATCGCTTTCCATAGCATACGGCAATCCAACCTCTACCAATTCAGAAGCATCCGTCAACCTATACAAATCAAAATGAGAAATCCCATCATAAGACTGCACTATTGTAAAAGTAGGACTTGGCACAACAGTATCTGCTCCACGCAAAGTTTGAATTATTGTTCGCGCAATTTCAGACTTCCCCATTCCCAAATCACCATGCAAAGCAACTACAACAGGCGCAGACAATTCTTTTGCAAATTCAGCGGCCCATTTACGCATTTGGTTAACATCTGATAAAATAAATTCCTTCATTTTACTACTCCACTAACAACAAATCATCTTCCAGCGCATGTATTCTATCACGAATTTCTGCTGCCAACTCAAACTCTAAGTCTTCTGCAGCGGCATGCATTTTCTTGGTCAGTTTTTTTATCTCTGCCCGCAAAAACTCTGCATCCATGACACCACCAGACCTATCATAAACAAACCTGTGTACTTTATCGTTTTTTTCTTGTCTATCTCCAACCTCTGCGAACACAGCCTTGGTTACTGTCTTTGGGATGATACCATGTTTTTTATTATATTCCATCTGAATTGTGCGTCTTCGCATTGTTTCATCCAGCGCTCTTTGCATCGAATCCGTAACCTTATCTGCATACAAAATCACGCGACCATTAGCATTACGAGCGGCGCGCCCAATAGTTTGAATCAAAGAACGAGTAGAACGCAAAAACCCCTCTTTATCCGCATCCATAATCGCGACCATTTCACATTCTGGCACATCTAACCCTTCGCGCAACAAGTTAATTCCGACCAACACATCAAATTTTCCCAATCTTAAATCACGCAACAAATCTATTCTTTCCAATGTTTCTATGTCGCTATGTAAATACTTTGCACGCACGCCATTTTCAACAAAATAGTCCGTAAGTTGTTCTGCCATTTTCTTTGTAAGGGTCGTAACAAGAACACGACCCGATATCTTTTTTACTTCGTCCAGCAAGTCATCTACTTGATGTGTTGTTGGTCGTACTTCACAAACAGGGTCCAACAAACCTGTTGGTCTAATAACCTGTTCTGAAACAATCCCTCCTGCTTGATTTAGCTCCCACTCTGCAGGAGTGGCAGAAATAAATATTGTTTGTGGGCGCAGATTATCCCACTCATCAAAAGTCAAAGGCCTGTTATCAATACACGCAGGCAACCTGAATCCATATTGGGACAAAGTTTCTTTTCTAGCACGATCCCCACGCGACATAGCGCCAATTTGCGGAACCGTTACATGGCTTTCATCAATAAACAACACCGCGTCTTTTGGCAAATACTCAAACAATGTAGGCGGTGGTTGACCAGGCAATCTTCCTGACAAATATCTAGAATAATTTTCCACACCACGACAAGTACCTGTTGTTTCCATCATTTCTATATCAAAGTTAACGCGTTCACGCAGTCTTTGTTCTTCAATGTATTTCATATTCTGATGAAAATATTCTAACCGTTCTGACAAATCCTTGCGAATTTGTGTAATTGCCTGCAAAACACTTGGCATTGGGGTTGCATAGTGAGTATTAGGATAAACAGCCACACGATTTAGCTTTTGTAATTTTGCACCTGTTAGTGTATCAAACTCCCATATTTCTTCGATTTCATCACCCCAGAAACAAATTTTCCACCCCCTATCCACTGCATGAGAAGGAAAGATATCAATTATATCACCACGCACACGAAATTCCCCACGTGCAGGCGCCATATCATTTCGCTTGTATTGAATATCAACCAAGGCACGCAAAACATCTGCAACAGATATAAAATCTCCAACATTTAAAACCAGTCGCATACCAGCATACTGTTCTGGCGACCCCATACCATAAATAGAAGAAACGCTAGACACCACAACCACATCTCGTTCTTCCAACATTGCCCGAGTTGCACTATGGCGCATACGATCCAATTGTTCATTAATAGAAGCATCTTTATCTATATAAGTGTCTGTTGTAGGCATATAAGCTTCGGGTTGATAATAATCATAATAAGACACAAAATATTCAACATGATTACGAGGAAAGAACGACTTCATTTCGGTATATAACTGAGCCGCCAATATCTTATTAGGAGCCATAATCAACGCAGGCCGTCCAAGTTCTGCAATAACATTAGCCATTGTAAAAGTCTTACCGGACCCTGTAACCCCTAAAAGCACCTGAGATTGCCTACCCTCTTGAACACCCGAGACCAATTCAGCAATGGCGGTCGGTTGATCGCCCATAGGTTTGTAATCACTTTCAAGATAAAATTCAGCTTTTTTCATTTTTTTATTAACAATCTTAAATATAATCCATTATAATGAAAATACAAGGAAAGAGAGAATGGCTTTAAAACCTAGACATAAACGCAGAATATTTTGGTCAATCATCACCACGATTGCAGCTGTTTTGCTGGCTTCTATTTTAATACCGCCATTTATTACGCTTAACAGTTTCAAGCCTTCAATCGAACAATCTATACAGGCTCAAACCAACATACCATTAAAATTAAATGGCGACATTCATTTTAGTCTAGTCGGTGGTACAACTATTGTTGCACACGATGTTCAGATTCCAAACACACATATTGGCTCTATTTTATTTTCGATACCTTTCCGCAGTTTCTTTAATTTAAAAAACGCCAAATTAAATGCCCCTGTTATTATCTATGATGCTGATATAACAGTGGACAAACTGGCACCTGCAAACTTTAATCACGACATTGAAATTTATAACAGCAACATCACCTTTCAAGGACGCAAGTTCCATATTATACGCGCAAGTTTTAAGAACAACCAATTCCATGGTGTTATTCGTTCCAAGGAACACAAATACGATGTTGATTTCATGGGCAACACCTTTTACATAAAAAACAAAAACAACAACCTAAACCTAACGGGTCAGTTTTATTCAGACAACTCTATTCGTGGCGACCTTGAAATAGAAACAAAAAACATCAATGAATGGCTTGGTTTCAAAGAACCTAAAATCAACCGCACAGTAAAGTTATCAACGAACTTTGCTTGGGATGGTTACGACAAATACGAATTAACAAACATAAGCGCAGACGGATTCCACGGAAATATTACAGTATCTCCAAACGGTGAAAAAACTATACAGCTTGTATCAAACAATGCGAACCTAGACTTATCGTTTTTAGCAAAACCCACATTGCTACTACAAAAGACAAAAATCAATTTAGATTTATATGGTTCTATTACATTTATGAACTACAAATTCCAACACTTAAAAGTAGATGCTGTTGCAACTACTGATAAAGTGCAAATAACAAATATTATCGCAGACAATATTGTTATATCAGGTGGCGAAATAACCAAACACGGCGCAAAAAACATTTTAATAACAATGCCTGTACACAACACTAATTTGATGTGTATGTTTTCTGGCACACCAGAAAGTTGGAATTGTTCTAAATTCTCATATGGCGATTACGAAGGTTCTATATCTGTATCCAAAGACAAATTTGATATAACAATCAATTCAGAAAAACCTATGCCTACTAACAAAGAATTTATGGACATGATTTACAAATTCGGACAACACGGTATAGTGAATTTTAAATTCTCTAACATTGGTGGCAAATACATCATAAATAAAAACGATATCAAACCGATATACAATTTTGCTAACTCTAAAACTCTAAACTGGTTAAACATCAAGATACCATTTTTGCCAAAATTCATGACTGAAGCAGTTGGTAATTTCACATGGGAAAACAACACGTTAAATTTTGTTCCAAACAATAAACAGTGGCAATTATCAACATATGACAATTATTTTTACATCACAGGAAAAAGCTTTAAATCATGGTTACCAAACATTGATTTACGCTTTTTAAATGATGGCGAATATATAATATCAGGTTTTTATGACAATGACAAAATATCGAATTTAAACATAACATTGTTGGGTCAAAAGTTTTCAGGTTCTTTATCCAGCAACAACATAACATTATTAACAGAAACTCTGTCCATAGATTCATTTTTAAACAAAAGATTTTTAAAGAATTTCGAAGAACAAGAATTTCTAACAAACACACCGTTATTCACTTTGTTTGAGATTCCATACAACATATCATTGTCTGCGAACAAAATAATTTATAACAACAGCGAATATAAGAACTTTATCTATTCGTTAAAACAAAATTCTCAGACATTATCTATTACAGATATGTCTCGAGGGAACATACTTGCAACCATAGACAAAGACAAAACAAACTATGAAATCTTTGCTCAATTAAATCAGTTTGTAATTAACGGAAAACTGTTATCTGATAACATGCCACTAAACATACGCGACACAATGATAACAGGCGAATTTAATCTAACCACACACGGAAAAATCGCACACGATATTTATTACAATATGTCTGGCGACATTGATATATCTTTCAATGATGGTTATTTAATTGGCATGTCTTTTGACAGCTTTTACGCCTCTGCAGAAAGCATCAACACACAAAATGCAGAATACGCACTAGCAAAAGCATTAACAAGTGGCGAAACACAAATAAAAAAGATGCGAATAATCGGAAAATATGACGAAGGCGACTTTATAACCACAAAGCCAATAGAATTATCTATGCGTCACACAAACGCAATTGGTGGCCTTGCGATAACAAACGGAAAAATGACTGCCGAGTTTGATTTAACATTGCGTGGCACAGCACCAACACCGGTAACAATTGAACTTGGGATAATGCCGGACGGTTCTCGCAAATATTCACTATCTGAAATCATGAAAAACTTAGATACAGGCTTTATGCGAGCATTTGTAAAAACACACAAAAAATTCTAACTGTTTTGCAAAAACTCGTGTTGAGAAATAACTTTTCCATTTGAATCAGCATAGTATGTATATCGCCCCACTTTGACACAATGGAATCCATTAGCACACAGCTTTATATTTCTTTGAGCTTGTAACATAGTTTTATTTTTTCCTATCAAATCTGCGCGCACACCAAAGAACATTCTTGATACGCGTCCAAAAACACCATGAGCAACATAAGGCGCATATAATAAACCGCCACGTTTTTCTAATCTAGAAACATTATATTTATCATAATGTAATCTTAGTCTATTTTCTTGATATCTTGTCAGGTTTAAGTTTTCAGACAATTTTGTTATATAATCGTGCATGATATTTCTCTCTTGTTTTTATCGACACAAATTATATTTATAAAAACGCAAAAAACCTACAGGTATGAATTCATAAAAAATCCCCCAAACGGGGGATTAGTTTTAATTTTTCTTTCTTACTTGAATATGAACATCTCGCAACTGCTGTTCTGTAACATTAGTTGGTGCGCCCAACATCAAGTCTTGTCCGCGTTGATTTGTTGGGAAAGCAACAACACCACGCAGATTTTGTTCACCCAAGATAATCTGTACCAATCTGTCGATACCAAACGCACAACCGCCGTGTGGAGGAGCGCCATATTGGAACGCAGTGTACATACCACCAAACTTTGCTTTTACGACATCTTCACCATATCCAGCAATAGCAAATGCTTTTATCATTACTTCTGGGTTATAGTTACGCAAACCACCACTGCAGATTTCTGCACCATTTAATACCATATCGAACTGATTTGCTTTGATTTTCAAAGGATCGCCATCCAATTCACCTTTTGGCAAACTAAATGGATTATGTCCAAAATCAATAGCACCTGTTTCTTCGTTCAATTCATACATTGGGAAGTCTTCAATCCAGCACAGGCGGAATTCTTTTGGATTTATCAAATTCAAATCTTCGCCTAATTTGATACGCAGTTTGCCTGCGGCCTTGGCTGCAGATTCAACCTTGTCGCAAACAAAGAACAATGAAGCGTTATCGCCTGCAATTTCATGCAGTTTTGCAATTCTGTCTGCATCTAACTTTTTAGCAACAGGACCTTTTGCTTCTTCTGCAAACACGATATACCCCAAACCGCCAAGTCCTAATTCTTTAACTGCATAATCACCCAATTTATCGAACCAAGAGCGAGGTTTATCAGCCGAGTTTGGTGCAGGTATTGCACGAACAACAGCACCATTTTCAATTGCATTAGCAAAGATTCCAAAATCAGAACCGTGGAACACATCTGTTACATCATGAATAATGATTGGGTTACGCAAGTCTGGTTTATCAGAACCATATTTCAACATAGCTTCTTCAAAAGGAATATGAGGAATATCTTCTGCGATAATAGCATCTGGAACAAATTCGCGAATCATAGCAGGCATCAGTTCATCACCCACAGCCTGAATATCACGCAAATCAACAAAAGACATTTCCAAGTCCAACTGATAGAACTCTAACAATCTGTCTGCGCGCAAGTCTTCATCACGGAAGCAAGGTGCAATTTGGAAATATCTATCAAATCCAGAAACCTGCAACAACTGTTTAAACTGTTGTGGAGCCTGAGGCAATGCATAAAACATACCATGATGATTACGGCTTGGGACAATAAAGTCGCGTGCGCCTTCTGGACTGGAAGCTGTTAAAATAGGAGTTTGGAATTCCGAGAAACCCATATCCCACATTTTATCACGCATAAACTTTACAACATTGTTACGCATCAAGATATTCTTGTGCAAAGATTCGCGACGCAAATCAATATATCTGTATTTCAAACGCAAATCTTCAGAAACAGTATCGTCATCACCAAACACTTGGAAAGGCAAGACATCTGCATTTGTTAAAACCTCAAAACTTTGAGCTTGAATTTCTATACCGCCTGTTGGAATTTTATCATTTACAGCAGCTGCATCACGAGCCACAACAGTACCTGTAATTTTGATAACAGATTCCGGGCGAACTTTTTCTAGGTTCTCATCACCACCATCAAAAACAATCTGTGTAATTCCATAATTATCACGCAGGTCAACGAACAACAGAGCCCCATGATCGCGTTTACGATGAACCCAACCCGACAAAACGACTGTTTCACCAACATTTGCAACATTTAATTCGCCACAAGTATGTGTTCTATACTTTGATTTCAAAGATAACATTTTGGTCCCTTTTTTATTTTCGGGCACAGAAAAACAAGATTCTTCGGCACCCATAGTATTATTAAATTTCAGGGGCGCAAATATCTTCTGCGCGGTGCCACCCTGATTTATAACTTTTGTACAACTTTGCAGCTCCGTGGTTGTCAGGCACATCAACGCATACAAATATTGCAATGCCATTATACTAAACCAGAAAAAACACATTTGCAATAACAAAGATTTGGAACAGATTGAAAAAAAACGCTATTTAAGATATAATACGCGCCAGAATAAAACGAAAGGAAAAACAGATGCTAAGCACTTTACTAGAATTTATAAAATCAGCCGGCGATTATTTAATTCAACAACAAAAAACAATCAAGCCACTTTTAAACAAAGACCCTTCTATTTGTTCTGTTGTAACAGAAGCGGATTTACATGTTTCAGATATGTTTGAGCAAGTATTAGCAAAAAACTTTTCAGATTTAAATTATATGATTATTGACGAAGAAAAAATCACAAAATATGGCGATGATATTTTCAACAAAATCGAACAAACCGAATATCAGTTTGTAATAGACCCAGTTGATGGCACAATTCAATACGCAAACGGTCATCATTTATTTGGAATTACAGTTGGTGTTTATAAAAATTCTAAACCACTTATTGGCATTATATATATGCCAAAATTAAACGAGCTACTTTATTTTGACGGCAGCAAGGCATATCATGTGCAAAATCCATTTACAGACAAAGAAACAAAAACAGAAGTATTACCACTATCACAACCATTTGCACCTATTGCTTTTGCGAACCAATACGCATGGAACATAAACAACAATGATTCTTTTTCAAAGCTTGCATTTTTCAACTATTTTTCTGCTGTTTCTCAGTGTTTTTATACTCTAACTGGCAAATCTCGCGCTCTTTGTATGAAGACATGTTTATGGGATATAGCTGGCACGATACCACTTGCAAACTATCTTGGCATTCAGATTTTTGACTATAACACCAAAAAAGTCTGCGACTGTATTTCACCTGATTTTTTCCGTCCAAACATGCACATGAAAACCTTTTGTATAATATGCCATCCTGACAACTTTGAAGAAATCAAATCACTGGTATCGCCAAAAAACATATAGACGCAACCATAAAAAAATGATATAATTCAAGACAATGAGAAAAAGATTATCTTTTACTTTACTAGGTCTATTTTGTATCAATGCTGCAACCGCGGACACGCTTGATTTAACAACTGCATTACAGAACACATACACAGCATGTTATAGCATTGACGAAAATTTACACGACATGAAGGTCAAGGCCGGCATTAACACCGCCATTACTGCTGTCGGAACAGGACTTGGTGTTGGCGCAACTGCTGTTGGTTTTGTAAAGGCCTCGAAAGATGCAGAAATCGCAGAACTAGAAGAAGCTTTACAAGAAATCATTGAACAAACAGGTATTAACGAAAAACCAGAAGAGTTTTTACAAAAATTTGAACAATACTTAACTAATATAACACCTGAACAGCTTGAAAGCATTAAAAACACGAAAAATTTAACACAACAAAGCAAAAAACTTGGTAACTGGCGCACAGGTTTAATGGCTGGCAGCACAGCGACAAACATAGCAGGCGCAGCGATTGCCGGCACTAATAAAGTCAGCGAAGATTTAGAAACACAAATCAAGAATTGTATATCTGCAACCCAGAACTTAAATTCCGCTATCATGCAGGCAAAAATAAACGGCGAAGACATTACAGAAGCAACAAATATCTTCAACGCATGCCGTGAATATGAATTCGTAGATATAACTCCAATTAACAAACGCGCAACAGGCGCAATGGCCTCCTCTATTGTTGGTGCTGGCGTCGGTTTGGCTGGAACTGTAACCAGTGGCATTGCAAACACAGACGCAACAAGAAACGACAATAGCGACAAAGGTAAAAAGAAAGCAAAAGATTTAAACACTGCCTCTAATGTCTTGGCAGTTGGTGCAACAGCTGCATCTGTAACAGCAACGGTATTTAACGCGACACAAATAGCAGCTATCAAGAAAATAGCCGCAGTATCAGAAAGCTGTACAGGTGTATTAAAATGATAAAGAAAATCCTTTGTACATTATTACTGTGCACGCTTCCCTGCATATCATTCGCCGAAAAAATAGACTTAACCACCTCAAGGGTAGCAGATGTTTTTACAAAATACTTCCCTGACGAGGTAGAGCGAGATGCTGTTATAACTTATTTAAAATATTTTAGTTTACCATCTTGGGGAGGCCATCAAAAACAACCAAGCGGAGATTATGGGATCCCTGAACCACAACTAATGAATTTTTTTATGGATGTTTGCTACAATGGCGCAGGTTGGGATTTAAGCAAAAAGGCAGATGCAGAAAAATGCAATAACTTTGTAAACGAAATCATATATGCAAGCAGCAGTCTATCTACTAAATTCTATGATGTGTGTGATGTTGGTGGGATATTTTTAAAAGAAGGCCACCCTGATTCTACCCAGCATTGTGTTGATAATGTTTTCTATTCTCTTGTCAACGGTATAGATGTTCAGCTTTCTCAAGCTATTGAACTATCCAAAGAATACGCACTTGTAAAACATAACCAAGAAGTAGTCTGTAACCCCAAACCCCGCAAGTATTTGGCTAACGACTATATACAATGCCGTTCTAAAACAAAACCTATTTTCTATGAATTCAAATTCGATGATACAAACCAAAGCACGAACAGAGAAATATACAAAGATGTACTACGTGCTGTCGGAAATATACACAATGTACCATTTAAAAACTCGGGTTGTTCTTTGGAACGAATAATTAATACCACACGATGCGCTGACGGTTATGAAACAACAGATACTGAGTTATGCGATAAAATAAACAAATCTTTAAAACGCTTTGGTATGGAATCACGTGTAAAAAAAGTTTCGTACAATTTAAACTATTCAGAAGAATATTGTGCTGCAGGTTATATATCTAACAATTGTACCGCCGCACAAGAGTACAACTTGGACGAAAAAATGTTTCAATATATACAACATCCATTAACCCCAGATTTAGAAGCTTATGTCAAAGACATTGTTTTTAGCCAACTAAACGCAAAAGGTATAAACCCATCATCTTTTTCCTGCAACAAAATGCCAATACCAGAATACAAATCAATAAATGGTATTTTTATACAAGATAAAGCTAGTTTAGTTTGCCACATCGATGACAAATGCATAAAATTTACTTTTGAAGATCTAAGCGAAAGTGCTAACTACACCCAAAATGCCGCTTTATCAAGATTGGCATGTATTAAACAAGGCGGACAAACATACGGTAAAACTTGTAAAGGTCTAGATGAAAAACAATGTACAGAACTTAACAACAAAATGAAATCAAAAGGCCTCACTTTTGGTACTCATTATGACAGAAAAGTTGGTGGCTGTGTTCTAAATGGTGCCATAGCAGAAAACGTTGTAAATCTATCTATCGAAATCGCTGCTGGTATTGCAATTACTATACTAACCAGCGGTTACGGTACAATACCTGTTATTGTTTCAATCGGTACAGACCTTGCATTCGAAGCTGTAAATGACTGGCAACGAAAAATACCTTATAAAGATTATCAAGATTTTTTACAACATATAAAAAACTGTTCAGATAGAGTAAAAAGCCCAATAGAAATAAGTAAATTAAATACAGTCGAAGCAAAATTCTGCTTATCCGAAGTAGTAAAAGATTATTACACACTGGTCATCGGACATCTAGACAATTTAGCACCAGAAGATCAAAAAGATTTGATTACTATTTTAACAAACATAACTGATAATATCGGTATAGAAGAGTTTATAAAAAAAGCATCAGAATCAGAAATTTCTTTATTCAAACAAGGAAGAAACTATACACAACATGCTTTGCTAGCAGGCTTTTTATTCTTCAACCCCGAAAAGATACCATCCAAAATAGACGATATCTCAACAGAAATAATAAGAATGCGTCGCGCTATAAGTAAAGATTTTTCAGAAATTTTAGACGATTTCAAAAAAACAGGAAAAAACATAGCACCAATACTATCGAACAAACTTTCTGGTATAAATTTGCAACAAATTAATAAAAGCCTTGTACGAGATGGTGTAGAAATTTATGAAAAAAGTGGCAAATTATTATTTAGAAACGACATAGAATCAATAGCCAAAAGTTTAAAAAAACACCCTATCAAAGAAGAAGGATTTTACTATTTGTTCATATCAGAAAACGATGACATAGTAAAAATTATAGATTCTTTCCAGCAAAACAATTATTTTATCTCGGCTTGGACAGATAAGAGTGGCGGAAAATTCTTGGCCATATCAAGAAATAATATGTTCAAAGGCGATCATTGGGATAACCCGTCAACAAACTGGTTAATACAATCTAGCAAAAATGCAGATGATGTAGCACGCAGTCTATTTTTTAAAGAGTTTCCAGACTTTAAAGATTACGACGCTGTATTCAAAATTTCTAACAAAACATACAAATTTCAAGAAGCTAATGCTTTGGTAGAAAAATTAATGAGACATAAAGATATGTATTTTGCAAGAGCTGTTCCTACTAAAGGCATAGGCGAACAATTTGATGACTATGTCATTGTTACCATCAAAAAAACAGACGCCGACAAACTAGGTTTATCCTGGAGGAATTTTGATTTTGTTAAAAATTTAGATAATTCAAGATTTTTGAAAAACTTGAATTATTATCAAAATCAGCCAATAACCAAAATTGGAAACACTCCTGTATATATAAGAGATTTTGGTGCCATTGATGAACGCGCTATTGTTACTATCCAAGTCGGAGAAAGAAAGATACCTTTTTATGTTTCGACAGGTCTTGCAGGAAAAACAGATGTTCCAACCGGCAAATGGGAAGTATTCTTTGGAATATCTCCAAAAGGATGGCTTAACAAAGGAGATCTTAATTCTATAGTAAACCACTATAACAGCCCAGAATTAAAACAAATAGCTAATGCACTAGATAATCATCTAGGCGACCCGCGCTCTTATCAATATGTGTTAAGTAGTATTGGCAGACAATCGCGCCCTAATTACTCTGGCGGATTCGTTGGCGGTTCAAACGCAGGTTATATCAGTACTTCGACTGTAAATTCTGGACTTAAATATGCTCCAACAGAAGCAAAAGTTACCGATCCTGCTATATGGAAAAACATAAGAGATATATCTGACTATTTAAGAAGTCTAAGATAACAAAAATTTTTTGAAAACAACCACAACCTAAGTAAAAACAAACAAACGCAAAACAGGTGATGTATTTATGGTGCCCTAAGCAAGAATCGGACTTGCGACTCGTCCTTACCAAGGACGTGTTTTACCACTAGACTATTAGGGCTATGAAACTGCTTCCAATTATACGGACCAAGTGTTAAAAATCAAGGATAAATTTGTCTCAGAAATTATATGCAAAACCAACGCCGTAAAATGCATACGAATTATTTTCTGGTGCTGTATTTCCATTCGACATGTGTTGTATAAAAAATTCCAGCGCAGAACAATCAGTCAAACTATATGCGCCACCAACCTTGAACCCGAAAATCAATTTAGAACCAATGCGGTCATTTTGTTGCACTTGGAACCCTGCCCCAAATCCCATAAACAAATTCCAATTATCAAAAGTTACAAGACTTATATCACCAGAGACTGTTACGATAGGTATTGTAAAATCACGCCAATCCCAACCATATCTTTCACCATAGCCTAATGTTTGAAACACATTAAGCGACATTCTAGCTGGAATCCTAAAAAAAGTTGCAGGTTGTGAATATTGAAATTGTCCCATCGCAAACGGCACAAATTGTGTTGGTGGAGAAATTAAAAAACCATGATTTGTACCAATTCCAAGATTAAACACAACTTGATTTTCGTATCCATTAAAAAATGGATTTTCATCTGCACTCGCAGCACATACGAAACAAGCCAAAAACACAGGTACAAACTTTTTCATACCAATATTTTAGCATGTAAAATTTTTGCTACAACAGGACAAAAAACCGCTATTGAAATATAAAATGTCTTTTTCTTGCAATTCGAAAAAAAGCTGTTATAATGCATCTCGCTTGGCAGCGTAGCTCAGTGGTAGAGCAGAGGAATCATAATCCTTTGGTCGGGGGTCCGAATCCCTCCGCTGCTACCAGGATAAACAAACGACCCATCGGGTCGTTTTTTTGTTCTGTAGCAACCGGATAAAGGACACACGAAACGGGGGTCCGAACCGCAGACGAAAGGCAGACGTAAGTATGCCGGTTTGCAATGCAAATGAGTCAAGGTGACGAAGTAATCCCTCCACCGCTACCAAGATTTAAACCGTCCTTGTGGCGGTTTTAATTTTGCCCTAGCCTCTCTTTTGAAAATTCCAAGAATCTCGGCACATATCTTCCAAAGACAACTCTGCTTGCCAGCCAAGCTTTTTACTTGCCTTGTCTGACGATGCATAACATATCGCTATATCGCCTGGACGTCTGGCAACTATTTCATACGGTATTTTAACACCATTTACTTTTTCAAAGGTTTTTACTACCTCTAACACAGAATAGCCATGACCCGTTCCTAAATTAAAGATATCTAAACCACAATTATCTTCCAATGCTTTCAAGGCTTTCACATGCCCTTTAGCTAAATCGACAACATGGATATAATCACGAACACCCGTACCATCATGTGTGTCATAGTCATTACCATACACAAACAACTTTTCGCGCTTTCCAAAAGCAACTTGTGTTATATAAGGCATCAAGTTATTAGGTATTCCATTCGGATTTTCACCAATTATACCGCTTGGGTGCGCGCCAATCGGATTAAAGTACCGCAACACTACGATATTCCAAGAATTATCTGCATGCTGTAAATCAAACAATATTTGTTCTATCATAGACTTAGTCCAACCATACGGATTTGTGCAAATTCCCTTTGGACAGTCTTCTGTTATAGGAATAAATTCAGGTGTGCCATACACTGTTGCACTTGAAGAAAAAATAATATTTTTACAGTCTATTTCTTTCAAAACCTTTAATAAAGTTATCGTTCCTCCAATATTATTGTCATAATATTCTATAGGTTTTGCAACAGATTCACCAACAGCTTTCAGACCTGCAAAATGCATACAACAATCAATCTGTTTTCCTGACAAAATAGTTTTCAATGTTTGACAGTCGCAAATATCAACCTTGTGAAACTCTATTTTTTCACCTGTTATCATCGCTATTTTATCGATTATTTCTTCCGAAGAATTAGAAAGATTATCAATTCCTATTATATTATGCCCTGCCTTGTGCAATTCAACAATTGTATGAGAAGCTATAAAGCCCGTTGCGCCAGTGATTAAAATATTCATGAACCATCCTTTGATGTAATTATACACTCTTTTATAAAAAACGCACGATTTAAGTAGGGTTGACTTTTTTTTTTAGATTTACAATAATAAGTCTGCTTGGAATATAAAAAGGAAAGGAAATATGCGCAAAATTTTGATTGGCTTATTGTCATTATTACCAATATCTGCATACGCAAACCCTGCTTGCCCTGTTTGTACAATTGCGATTGGCGCTGGACTTGATATTGCCCGTCGTTTGGGTGTTCCAGACAGTGTTGTCGGTCTATGGGCTGGTGCTTTATTAACATTATTAGGATATTGGACATTAAAATTTATGGACAAACGAAACTGGCACTTTCGTGGTCGCGATACAATTGTAATTGTATTGTCTATTGCAATGGTTGCATTTGCTTATGTTGGTCCTGTAAAATATAATCCTACATTGATTTGTGGCAGTTTTGTTATGGATCCTGTTTTATTTGGAACTATTTGCGGTGCCTTGTTATTTATTTTGACTTCAAAGTTATATCAATGGATGAAAAATAAAAATGGAGGACACGCACACTTTCCATTTGAAAAAGTCGTATTACCAATTGTTGTACTTGCATTAGCAAGCTGGTTAATGATGATTTGTTTTTAATCTAAAGGTGAAAATATGAAAAAAATAAAATCTGTTCAAGAATATGTAGAAGCGCTGGATGCAGCTAAAAAAGTAAATCCAAAAGATTTATCCAGCGACCAAGACTTAACCATTGGTATTATGAATTTGATTTCAATCGAAGAACATTTAATGTTCTCTGGTGCAAAAACAGGCAAACACGAATTTTACGATTTAATTAACGAAGTTCGTGAAATGCGTAAAAACGCTATGCTAAAAATCATCCCTGCATACGAAGGTGAAGTATGGTGCATTTCAAAACATTTATTAGCTGCTGCAATGCGCGTATTCGAAGTAGGAACCAAGGCTTTGGCTTCTGGCGACAAAAAGACAGCTTATGAATTATTTGACCAGTCTTATGAATTATATTCTATGTTCTGGGGTTTAAATATGGGCATGCTGACAGGCGAATCAAAACCTGCAAAAAAATCAGCTGCAGCAAAAGCGACCCCTGCCCCAACAACTTCTGACAAAGGCAAAGTATCAAAATTAAAAGCATGGGTAAAAAATGCTGTTAATTGCTGTATAGAATAAAAACAAACATAAATAAAAATCCCCCAAACAGGGGATTTTTTTAAACCATAAAAGGTAAGTTTTCTAATGTACCTTCGGCGACACGCACATTAACATCAATCATCATAAAGATTGAATCAGGTGTTGCTAAATCATGAGCTTCAAAAATACCAGCATCCAATAAATGGCTTGTATTAACTGATAGTTTTGTTATCAAATGGTCATCGTCTAACAAAGTATAAATAGGTCCGATATCATTTGGTGTATTTGCACCGATTTCATGTTCGTTCTGAGGACAGCGCAAACCATCTAGAATAGTTTTTACACGATTATCAATATCGCTTCTTGGCACACCAACAATTTCCGGATGCAACATTTGAATATCCAATTCTGCAATCAACTTCAAATTAGGAGTAATAATTGGATTCCAATCAATACCACCAATATGACGAGTTGTAATAGGGCTTTTTGTTGGATTTGGCACCATATACTGCTTCAAGTTATTCCAAGGACTATGTTCAATTAACTTTTTCAACTGAGGATGAAACTGCATACGAATATCAGCAATATGCTGTGCACGTTTTTTTGGGTTAATTAAGATATCACCAAAATATAATAGCTTAAACTTCATTTTATTCCCCTTTACTTTTATTTTTCACACGTTCCAATATATAAGATTCAGCCAAAGGATGAATCATCAATCTTGATAATGTATCATGCGCATACACATTTCTTACAACACAGACTGCTGTTCTTTCGCCGGGCACTTTCACATTATGCAACTTGCGCATTTCTGCTAAAACTTTATTGCGTCCGACATTATATTTTTTTGCGAATTTGTCCGCTGTTAAATAATCTTCTCGTTTAAAAACTTTTTTTTCGTCTACCATTAAAATTTTCCCCTTTTCACTTGATAATTATAGCAGAAATTGCTATGTTTTACATAGAAAAAAGAAAGGAAAAATAAATGGCTGTAAATAATGAATATACTGGCGATTCCATTAAGGTTTTAAAAGGCTTGGAAGCGGTTAAAAAACGTCCTGGAATGTACATTGGTGACGTTGGCGAAGGCGGTGCTGGTTTGCACCACATGATTTACGAAGTTGTTAACAACTCTATTGACGAAGCAATGGCTGGCTATGCAGATACAGTTTATGTATCACTTAACGCAGACGGCAGTGCAACAATCCGCGACAATGGCCGTGGTATGCCATTTGACATCAATCACGAAACAGGCCGCAGTGCGCTGGAATTGATTATGTGCGAATTGCACGCTGGTGGTAAGTTTGACAATGAAAGCAACGGTGCTTACAAGGTATCTGGTGGTTTGCATGGTGTGGGTGTATCTGTTGTGAACGCTTTGTCAAAGTGGCTAGAAGTACGCGTATGGCGCGGCAACAAAGAAGCATTTATGTCCTTTTCTGATGGTGTTCCAACATGCGACTTGAAAATTACAGAAAACAAATCAGGTATTGAACACGGAACCGAAGTAACATTCTTGCCATCACCTGACACATTTACAGGCACAGATTTTAGTTTTGACACAATGGAAACATGGTTGCGCGAACAATCATATCTGAACGCAAATGTAAAAATCATCTTGGAAGATTTGCGTGGCGCAGAAAAGAAAGAACGCGAATTCCACAGTGTTGACGGTCTAAAAGGTTTTGCAACATATCTAAATAAATCAAAAGAATTGTTGAACAAAGAACCAATTCAAATGATAAAGACCCAAGAAGACACATACATTGAAATTGTTTTGCAATGGACAACTGCATACACAGAAACATCTTTGTGTTTTACAAACAACATTCCAAACCGTGATGGTGGTACACACTTGGCTGGATTTCGTGCAGGTTTAACACGTGCTATTAACAAATACATCTCGGAAAAAGGCACCAAGAAAGACATTAATTTGTCTGGCGAAGACTTCCGCGAAGGTTTAACAAGCATTGTTAGTGTAAAGATTCCAGATCCAAAGTTTGGTTCTCAAACAAAAGACAAATTGGTATCCAGTGAAGTTCGTCCAATTGTTGAAAGCACAGTATCAGAAATGCTGTATGAATTCTTGGATGAAAACCCAGCAATTGGAAAAACTATTATTGATAAAATTATCGAAGCTGCTACTGCACGTGAAGCAGCACGCAAAGCGCGCGAGTTATCTCGTAAAAAGACAGGTCCAGAATTGGGTGGTCTGCCAGGAAAGCTGGCTGGCTGTTCAGAACGCGACCCTGCAAAATGCGAATTGTTTATTGTTGAGGGGGACTCGGCGGGCGGTACAGCAAAACAAGGTCGCGACCGTAAAACACAAGCTATTTTGCCATTGCGCGGTAAAATTTTAAATGTTGAACGCGTACGCTTTGACAAGATGCTTGGTTCTGACACAATTGGTGCCTTGATTACAACAATGGGTGCAGGCATCGGTAAAGACGAATTCGATATTGAAAAAATGCGTTATCACAAAGTTATCATCATGACCGACGCGGACGTTGACGGTCAGCACATTCAAACATTGTTGATGACCTTCTTCTATCGTCATATGCCACAAGCAATTGAACGCGGCTATATCTATGTTGCAAAGCCACCTTTGTATGGTGTTACACGCGGTAAACAGCAAATCTATTTGCAGAACGAACGTGAAATGGACAACTATTTGATGGAACAGTTGGCAACAGATGGTTTAATTGAAACAGCAAACGGTGTACAAGTTTCTGGTGCTGACCTAAAACGTTTGCTTGGTTTGATACTTGATATGCGTAATTGTTTGCAACCATTGAATCATATTATGCCTTTGCGTTTTGTCGAAGCCTTGGCATTAAACGGTGCATTTGAAAACGAAAATACAGAAACATTTACAGCTGTACAAAACATGCTTGATGCCCAAGAACTAGAATTCGAACGTGGTTGGAAAATAACCTCAAACGAAGCAGGTATTGAAATCAGCCGTACACTAAGAAGTGTTCGTGAATCATACTTGTTACCACGCGAAAAAATCAACGGCATGGAAATTCGTGGCTGGCATCGTTTAGAAGGTCGTGAAGAATTAATGGAAACGTTTAGCAAACCTACGGTACTGCGTGTAAAGTCAAAATCTCAAAAGATTTGGGGTGCATTGACATTATTAAACACAGCATTTGAATATGCAAAAACAGGTCTAAAGATTCAACGCTACAAGGGTCTTGGTGAAATGAACGCAGAACAATTATGGGAAACGACAATGGACCCAAATCATCGTTCTTTGTTCCAAGTTAAAATTGATGACGCAGCCAAAGCTGACGAAGTTGTATCTATGCTAATGGGCGATGTTGTTGAACCACGTCGTGACTTTATCGTAGAGAACGCATTGGAAGCAAATCTGGACGTATAAAAATAAGGCACAAGTTTAATCTTGTGCCTAATAAAAAAAGGAAACAAAATGAGTTTTGCAACTTCAAAAAAAGCGCGTTTAAACGAAGAAATTGCACGTCTGGAAAAAGAACTGGAAGAATTGTCACCTAATCTTTCTGAAAGTCAAAC
>JAFZHX010000014.1 GCA_017554665.1 Alphaproteobacteria bacterium | reverse complement strand
CGTGATGTATCGACAACATGTGGCTATCAAATTTATCTAGATATAGATACAGAATTAGTTACACGATTGATACAATTTGTTCACAAAGATATAGATCAACTAAGAAAAGAAAAAGAAAAATTGTTAAAACAAATCGAACAATTAAAACAAAATCAAAAATAATTCAAGGTCGTTAAATGGCAAAGTACTGTATAGAATTTGACTATCAATGCAAATATTGTTCGAATACATGCGAGTGCTTGACAACACAGCAGTGTAAAAAACAAATTGATTTGAATCCAACACCAGAAATGAAAATATGGATGTCAAATTTTTTACAACAAAAAAAACAAAATAATACTATCATTTACTACCTACATAAACTTTGCAAAGGTAAATAATGACACCACAGCAATATTTTGATTTAGTTATTCCAACAGTCGATATGACTATTCGATCAGAGTTGTATTACACAAACGAATTTAATTTTGCTGTGGCTGTTATTTTGTCTGCACAGGCAACTGATAAAAAAGTTAACGAAGTTACACCAGAACTTTTTAAGATTGCACCAACACCACAAAAAATGTTGAAACTGGGAATTGATGGCTTGAAAGAACATATCAAAGTTATTTCTTTTTTTAATAACAAAGCCAAAAATATTATCGCCTTGGCAGAACAACTTGTAAAAGAAAATATATCCGATACTTTTTCGGAAAAATATCACAATCGTAATGAACTGATAAAGTTGCCAGGTATTGGTCAAAAGACCGCTAATGTTGTGTGCAATGTTTTGTGGAACGCACCTAATATTGGTGTAGATACTCATGTTTTTCGTAATGCACATCGATATGGCTGGGTTAAAGATTCTGATAACACACCTGAAAAAGTTGAAGAAAAACTGCTTAAAAAAATTCCAAAAGAATATCACAATATTGTAAATCATGTGATGGTTTTACACGGTCGTTATGTTTGTACTGCGTTGCGACCAAAATGTGAAAACTGTCCTGTATTAAACCTATGTCCGTACGCATCAGGAAAAGGTACCGATTGTAAAAAGAAATAAAAATTCATAATATAAATATCGCAAACACTGCATGACAAAGAAAGGACTTTCTAAAAGACCCGAACCCACATCCCTAGGTGCAATGTTTGTTCATAAAAAAAGCCGGCATTTGCCGGTTTTTTTATATCTGCTCCCAATGACAAATAACAACTGCATGTTCTGTATCACCAGACTTGATTTTATGCTTTGACACCAGACTGTCAATAGCAACATCAATTTGAATTTCTGGTGTATCAGGATTAACTTCTTTTTTAAAGTTTATATCTATTTTTTTCAACTTGTGTTGTGTGCGATATTTGTAGCCAACACTTTCTGTTGCCCATACTGCATAAACTGCATTGTTTATATGCTGATTAACATCAATGTCATCAAAACGACATTTCATTATGTGAGTTTTGTTTGTTTCAAAGTCCGGAAACTTTTCAAAAGCACAACCGTATGCACGCGTTGGAACAACAACAGATGGCGATAAATGACTTGCCAATGGTAATGGTCTGCGTCTTTCCATATCAATCAAAATCCATTGTGATGTTGCGCGAACCATCAAACGACCGTCTGCACCATGAATTTCAAAATCACGCGTTGCACGCAAAGCATCTTGACAAGAAGGCCATGTAGAAAATGTAAGTTCTTCACCTTCGGACGGCAATTCAATAATATCGACCAGATAATACATAACAACCCAACCGATATTATTTTCAAGACAATATGTTCGGCCACACCCAAGGATTTCAGCATGTCTGTCTGCAATAGACTGTAATTCGTTCATCAAAATTAACGGACGAACAAAACCAAATCTATCGCATTGATATGCTTGTAAAACCCTTTTTTCGACCAACTTGTCTGCCATAGATTACCCCTGAATATTATTTTGCATAACTACAAAATCCAGTGCATCACCAAGTACAATTTCATTTGCACGTGCTGCTGATTTTATCAAACCATGCAAAACTTCTGGTGTGCTTGATGGAATTGTTAAACTTTCCAGTTTTGCACCGTTTCCAACTTTTCTATCTGTGCGCATACCACGAATATTTTTCAACAGTTCCAGCGCAATATTCATTTGTTCTACATCTGTTTCGTATTCAGAATTTACAGATGGATATTGTGTCAAATGTAATGTTTCGCCACCTTCGTACTGTTTATAAATTTTCTGCCACAATTCTTCGGTCAAGAATGGAATAAATGGAGCATATAAACCAATTATTGCACGCAATACTGTGTACAAAGTCCATTGTGCAGACAGTTTTGATTCAGCACTATATTTTTCAGGTGCCCAGAATCTGTCTTTGATGAATTCTAAGTACTGATCACAGAAGATATCCCAGAAGAAAGTATCAATTGCAGCACGTGAATTATAGTTGTCAAACTTGTCCAAATACTTGCGTGTTTCTGCAACAGTTTTGTTTAATTCGTTTAATACCCATCTGTCTTCGATGAAACGTTCGCTTACAGGAACAAACTGTGCTGTATCTGGTTCAAAATCAGACAAATTCATCAAAACATATTTTGAGGCGTTCCATAACTTTGTTAACAGTTTTGAGCCACGTTTTACTTCGTCATCAGAATATCTAATATCTGTTCCAATTGGTGCAGTTGCAATCCAATAACGCAATGCGTCTACCCCAAATTTATCAACTGTATCTAATGGGTCGGTACCGTTTCCTTTTGTTTTAGACATCTTTTGTCCTTTGGAATCACGAACCAAACCATGGAAGTTCACAGTATGGAAAGGAACATCGCCCATAACATAGATTCCCATCATTATCATACGAGCAACCCAGAAGAATATGATGTCTGCACCTGTGTACAACAAATCTGTTGGATAATATTTTTCTAATTCCAAAGTTTGTTCTGGCCAACCTAATGTTGAAAATGGCCACAAACCAGACGAGAACCAAGTATCCAAAACATCTTTATCACGCGTTAGTGTTTTACCGCCAGACATTTTGATAGCTTCTTCTTCGGTTTCTGCAACATAAACATTGCCTTGTTCGTCATACCAAGCAGGTATATGATGTCCCCACCATAACTGACGAGAAATTGTCCAAGGACGAATATTCTTCATCCATGCCATAAACAAGTTATAGCGATGATCTGGCAAGAATTTAATTTTACCTTCTTCTACGGCCTTGATTGCAGGAATTGCTAACTTTTCTGCATCAACAAACCATTGGTCTGTTAAATATGGTTCAACTGGAACCTGGGCGCGTTCAGAATATGGGGTTGGAATTATTTTATCTTCAATTTTTACCAACAAGCCAGCAGCTTCGATATCTGCAACTATTGCTTCACGAGCCTTGTATCTATCCATACCACGATATTTTTCAGGAACAACAGGGTTGTCGTTCATTTTTGCATCTGGTGTTAAAATACAAACCGGTGTCAAGTTATGACGCAAACCAACTTCGTAATCGTCAAAGTCGTGTGCAGGTGTAATTTTAACTGCACCTGTACCCTTTTCTGGGTCTGCATGTTCGTCACCAATGATTGTAATTTCGATATCTGTTAGTGGAATAATCGCTTTTTTACCAATCAAGTGTTTTAATTTTTCATTTTCCGGATGAACAGCAATCGCCTGATCTCCAAACAATGTCTCAGGACGTGTTGTTGCTATTTCAATTACACCACCATCAACCAGATTATAGTTGAAATAATAAAATTTGCCTTTTTCATCACGTGTTTCAACTTCTAAATCGGATACAGAAGTCATCTGCTTTGGACACCAGTTTACTAAACGCTTTTCACGATAAATCAAGCCTTCGTTATACATTTTTACAAACAGTTTTGTTACCGCACTAGACAAACCAGAATCCATTGTAAATCTTTCACGAGACCATACAGGTGTTACACCTAAGATATGTAACTGATTCATAATTTGACCACCCTTGTCAGCCTTCCAAGCCCAAGCATAATCAAGCTTTTCTGCAACAGACAAAGAGTGTGGATTTATACCGCGTTTAGACAAATCACGTTCAACCAATAACTGAGTTGCAATTGACGCATGGTCTGTTCCAGGCTGCCATAAAACATCGAAACCAGCCATACGTTTGTAACGACACATAATATCTGTCAAAACATTATCCAATGCATGCCCCATATGCAAATTACCTGTTACATTTGGAGGTGGCATCATAATACAAAACGGTGTTTTTTCAGACTTTACATCATTTGCCCAAAAATCGTTTTTATCCCAAAACTCTTGTATTTTTGTTTCTATTTCGCGTGGGCTAATATTCTTGCCAAGTTCGATATTCATTTTTTATCCTGTTTGTCTAAAAATTATTCGCCAACTATCCTAGCAAAATAAAAAGAAATTTCAAGCACCAAACCATAATAAAAAAGCCCTGTATTTGTTGTTTACAGACCAACAAAAAATTGATATAATTAAATAAATTGATAGATGTATTGCGCACTGCGCAATGCACAAAAGATTGGAATTCTGGGCGTTACCTGGAACATAGGGAGAAAATTTATGAAAACAAAGATGGTTGCAAAATCACTAAAGAATGCTGTAAGCACAGTTTTCTTGTTAGCTGGTGCGTTTTTTGTATGCTCGACTTTTTTGTCGATGCGTGCAGTTTTTGCAGATCCAATTGCACCGGTTATTGACCCTTCGTTGATGGCTCCTCAGGCACAACGCGCTGGTAATAACGCAAGAACTTCTGGTCGTGCAAGCCCTCGCAATAAACAAACAAAAAACCGTACAACTGTTGCACGCAGCACAATTATTGATGCGGCACGCGCTCAGCAAGCACAACGTTCTGCTAACCCTACTCGTAATGTTGTATCACGCGCAGCTGCTCAAAACCCACGCGCAACCGCTGTATCTTCACGCGCTACAAAAGCAGCCACACCAACACGCAATGTTGTATCGCGTCAAAATGCTGCAGTAAAACGCGCTGGCGCAAACACAACACGCACAGTTCGTGCAAGAACAACTACAAAAGATGCTGCTACTAATGCTCGTATTTCCTTGCAGGGCAGCGCAATTCGCGGTTCAAAAGTTAACACAAGTGGTTCAACTTATTCTTACTTGAACACAAAGTTATATACAGGAAATTATTCAAATATTATAGATTCTTCAACAGGTATGATTTCTGCTGATGCTTATAGCAACTGTATGGAATCTTATTACACATGTATGGACGAAATTTGTACTGCTCGTAATCAAGCACAACGCCGTTGCGGATGCGCAGGTCGCGTAAAAGCTTTTGCCGAAGCAGAAACAGCATTGGAAACAGCGAACGAAGAATTGATTAAAGTTTCTGGAGAATTAGCATTGTTGATTGCAAACAAGGGTAAAGATGTATCTGAAGCTTTTCAATTGACAGATGCTGAAAAAGTTATGAACTGTGTTTCTTGGCAAGAAGCTTCTAAATCTGGCACATGGACAGCTGATGAAGCGAAAGAGTGGTGCCATGAACACGGTATGTATGATACTTCTAAGTGCAGTCAAACACAAAAACCTTCTTATTGCGACAAGGGCGGCAACAACTTTGGATTTGATATTGATAACCTAGACGGTAACAGTTCTGATATCTTGGCTTCTTTAAAGTCATGGGCAGATGCAAAAGATAATACCATTACTATCTTGTCTGACGACACAGATAATATATTGTCTGCATTCGAAAATGTATCAAATGTTGTTGGTAACTTGGCTGGTATCGGCGGTGCATTTAATAATACAGAAGCATCAGCTGATACATTGGCAACAACATGGGGTTATGATTTATTCGAATATGCACACGATAATATTTGCTCTCGCGTGTTAGATTCTTGCTTTAACGGAATTTACGAAGGTTGTGGCACACCTCCTAATGGTGGAAAATGTGCAAACGGCCAAACATCTAATTGTCCATTTAACTACAACTCTAATGTAGAAGTTAGTTCTGATGGAAATGTAGAAGTATATGAACGCGGCAAAACAGGTTTGTCGAACTCTAGCGCTACTTGTTTTGGATATACAACAACATCTGGCGACCCATATTCAGACTTGCGCGGTCCTGTCGCTGATGCTCGTCGTAGTATCATTAACAAATATTTGTTAGACGCAAACGCAGACTGCGATTTATACGGTGAACAATTGCGTGTAACTGCACAGAATATCGGCTATCAAAAAGTTGCAGCACAACAAGCCTTGCAACAAAAGCGTTTAGAATTTGCAGTTGAAGAAAAACAAACTGTTTTGGCAAATGCACATACAGCTATGTCTAACTTTAACGAATGTCTAAGTGAAATATATGAATGTTATACAGAAACATCTGAAAACGAAGACAACTGGCCAACATCTCGTATCAAAACATATTGCTCTCAGGTTGCAAACATACCTCATTGCTATGAAGAAATGATTTGTACACCTTCAATGGCACAATTCAATGCTGTCATTGATGAAGCAGATAACAAAGAATGTAAGAACACTCAAGATTACTCAACAAATACATGTAGAAATGTCATAACATTGAACGAAATCTTGAATGGTACAGGTGCTTCTGCTGAAGAAGTATCAAAGATTGAAGATTCTATACAAAATGGAAGCTTGTTTGGTACAGAATCTAAACAGAACTCACTTGCTATACGCGAACACTGTTTGCAAAAAGCAATGGGTATCAAAAACGGACAAGAAACCGAATGGGATATCCGTGGTTGGCAAAAACCTAAAAATGAAAAAAATTAAAAACTCCCGCCATCAGGCGGGTTTTTTTATAAATTAATATCTGTAAAACGATTATTTTTATGATATAATTATAAGTATGAAAAAATCTATTTGGTTTTGGTTGTGCTTTGTTATCGCAATTGTGTTTGCGGTGTACTTTTCTGTGCGTATCGCTATGACTGGCATGGGACACGGAAATAGTGCATATGTAAATAACATATCTATCACAGCAGACCAATCTGACAAAGATTTAACAGCTATTGTTGCTGCTGCGACAATTACACCTAATACACGTTCTTATTCTGTCGATTTAGATATGCTTAATAAGCGCGTAGCAAATGTACCTGGGGTTAAAAAGTCCGCTGTGCGCCGTATGCCAAACGGAAATATTTCTGTCAAAGTAGCTTTGTATCGTGCTGTTGCTTTGTGGACAGATGGTCAAAACTATTTCCCATTGTCTGATGATGGCACTATTATAAACAAACCAGCCGAAGTTCGCGATGAATCACATGTTGTTTTTCGTGGCAAACTGCCAGAAGATATATCTGATATAACAAATGCTGCTCATAACTTGGTTGGAAACTTGGATTATATAGAATGGATCGAAAATCGCCGCTGGAACATGTACACAAATGATGGAATTTTAATCATGTTGCCAGAAGAAAATCCAACAGCCGCAATCGGCACATTGTTATCATTGGATAACACTTATAATTTGTTAGGCAAAGATATAAAAATGATTGATATGCGTGATTCTGCTCGTATATTAATAAAATAAAAGTAAGAAATGAATTTATTAGATTCTTGTTTTTTGTGTCTGGATATTGGCACACATGGTGTGCGTGGTTTGGCGCATCGTGTTTGTAGCGCAAACATTGAGAAACAAGCTTTCTTTGCTATTGAAAATAACAACACGGTTAATGCTATTAGATCTGTTGTTGATGAACTGGAAAAACAAATTGGCAAACACTTTGACTCTGCTTATATAACTGGCAACTTTGGTCCTTCGGAATTTGATGTCGCTGCACGAACATTATCTTGGTCTGGCGACCATAAAATAACAACCGTAGATATAAAAAATCAAATTTCTCAGGTTACACCACCCGAAGATTTTTTTCCTATGCACATAGTGCCTTTACGTTATGACACACCAACAGGTCGAAATATATCTTCTCCGGTTGGATATACAGATAGACAATTAAGTTCTGTATTTGGTTTTATCTTTTATTCCAAAGAAGGGTTGAATAAAATTTACGATGTGTTACACGCTGCTCATATTCAACCAATCGCTTTTTTGGATCCGCATTTTGTGCAAAGTGCTGCATATAAAAAACAAAATCAAACAACTATGTTTATTGACTTTGGCGCAGAATATACAAGTGCTTCTATTTGGACTAATCGCGGTCCAGTTTGGCATACAAAAATCAACCTTGGTGGAACAAATATCACAAATGCAATAGCAGAAAAATTCAATCTAAATATTGAAGACGCAGATAGAATAAAACGCGCTGTGGCTTCACTTGTTTCTACACAAATGGATAGATTTACTCCGGCAGATACTGCATATGACTTTTCGCGCGCTGATATAAATGAAGTCGTATTACCAATGCTGGCCGAGATAATTGAACAAATAAAAAACAGATGTTTATCTTCTTTTACAAAATGCAAACCAACAAGAATTGTTTTAACTGGCGGTGGGGCAGAAATTGACGGTTTGCGCGATTTCATAGAAAACGCTTTTGCTGCAACTACCGAAGTTATACCAGTCGATGCATCTGTGCGCGCTTTATCTGATTTTATATGGAATGAAGAAGAAGCGCATCGTCAGGCTTATCTTGCAAAAAAAGAACGTTGGGAAAAAAGATTTAACAAAATAAAAAACTTGTTCCATAAAAAACCAAAAGCACAACCTCAACTTGTTCCTATTTTACCAAGTACTTTGTGCTTTGATATGTCAAAACCTGAAACATATACTCTGTTCAGGTCTGGTTGTATATCAATGATACATGTTGATATTATGGACGGTTTTTATGTTGATAAAGTTACTGGCGGAATCGATGAACTTAAAAAAATTCGTGAAAAAACAAGCTCTCATTTACATGTGCATTTAATGACAGAAAGCCCAAACATCTGGGCAGCAGATGCAATCGCAGCTGGGGCAGACACTGTTATTTTATCAACAAATACATCTGGATTGCGTACAGCTATTCGAACAGTTCGTGCTGCTGGAAAACGTGTTGGTATTGCAATAAACCCAGAATCTTCTGTAACAATTTTAAAAACCGTTTTGCGTGAAATTGATGAAGTTATGATTATGTCTGTAAAACCAGGAGAAGCAGGACAACAGTTCGAGCCAGCTTGCTTGCACAAAATATCCATCTTGGCAAAAACACGCAAAAAGTACGGCTTAAAGTTCGTTATATCTGTTGACGGTGGAATCAATGATAAAAATGCACAATATTGTTGGGAAGCAGGGGCTAATTTGCTTGTGTCTGGTTCTTATTTAGCTGATGCACCTGATTTTCCTTTGGCTGTACAAAGCCTGCTTCGAAAAGATAATAATTCTTGTGAAACTATTTAAAAAACCGGCTTTTGCCGGCTTTTTTTAACATTTTTATTTATCACGAATTGTCGCATTACATTTCTTTTCAACAGACTCTATTACACCCGATTGGATTTTTTGTAAACCTGTATCGGACATGTTGTCGTTTGGTTGAATAGTTATTGTAAACGCAATAGACTTTTTACCATCGTTCATATCAAACGAGTCAAATACAACTACATTTGTTATGCGGCTATCTGTGCTTTGCGCAACAGATGTTAACTTTTCTGCTGGAACATCTGTATCTACAATAAATGCAAAGTCACGTGTTATTGGTTGAAATTCTGATAACGCAGGTTGTTTGCCACCGCGTTTTGCTGGCAAATCTTTGATATCTTCAACAATCGCGATAACTACATTTGTTTTTATACGCAATTTTTTTGCAACAGAAGGATGCAATTCTCCAAATTCTGCAATTTTCTTTTTGCCTTGCATAATCGCACCATAACGATATGGATGAGCCCACAAAGGTACATTTTCTGTTGATACTGTGAAGCGTTGACCTTGCATCAAAGCAATCAAATCTGACTTTACATCATAAATATCAACATCACGGTTGCGACCAGTCCAATGCTTTGGAGAAGTTGCGCCCGTACGAACAAGACAAACTGATGTATGCTGTTGAGTTGGCATATCTCCATCAAAAACTGTACCAAGTTCAAACAAATTCAAATCTGCTAAACCGCGCTTTTCATTATTAGATACCGCATACAACAAACCAAACAATAATCCGTTTCTCATTGTGTCATAGTCTGATGTAATTGGGTTTGCAATTTTGATATTTGCTTTGTCTGACAACAACTGTTCTGTTGCCAAATTACCAAAACCAAATGAACGGCATTCATTTAAACCACGCGATGCTAACAAGTTTTTAATATTCATCTCGGTCATATCATGATGACATTTATCGCCAATCGTATGATTTGCAACAGCAGCTATCTTGTCATATCCATAAATACGCAATAAATCAGCAACTATTGTTTCTGGAATATTTACATCAACACGAGAAGCATGTGGTACAACAACCCAATCTGACTTTGAAGAATCAACTGCATATCCCAATGCAACCAAGATATTTTTTTGAACATCTGTTGCAATATCAACACCTGTCTTTTTTAAGAAATAGCTTGGGTTATATGTAATTTTTGTACTTGGAACACTGTCTGTTCCACCAGAATATGCACAAACAATATTGCCACCGCATGCAGACATTATTATATCTGCTGCACGCATAGCTGCAATACCTGTGATAGTTGGATTTATTCCGCGTTCGTATCTATAAGAAGCATCTGTTGATATACCCAATCTTTTCGCAGATTTACGAACTGATACTGCATCAAAATATGCTGATTCTAAAATGATGTTTTTTGTGTTTTCTGTAGTAGAACCACGCGCACCACCAATCACACCAGCCAATGCTAATACACCAGAATTATCCGCAATAACCATATCTGTATTTACTAGTTCATGTTCATTACCAAATAAATCTGTGAATTTTTCCCCGTTTTCTGCCGTACGCACGATGATATCACCGTCTATTTCATCAGCATCAAAACAATGCATAGGCTGTCCCATGTCATAACAAATATAGTTTGTTGCATCCACAGGTGCATTTTTTGGATTAATTCCTATAGCGGCCAATCTTGATGCTATTGTCTTGTTACTTTGATTTACTGTAATACCATGTATTTCAATTAATTTATAAGTGCTGCACTTATCTGTTTTTAATACAACCTTGCGTGTACCGGAAACAAGTTCAAAAGCTTTGTCGTTTGGTGCAATATATTCACCCATTCCAGCTGCTGATAAATCGCGCGCAATACCACGAACAGACAAATAATCTGGTCTGTTTGGTGTAATACCAGCATCAAAAACAGTTTTTGATTCTATAACAGCAGAGCCAACTTTGGCATCAGCAGGTAATTCTATAATACCACTGTGGTCATCGCCGATTCCAAGTTCTTTTGCACTGCACATCATACCGTCTGATAAAACGCCACGCAATTTACCAGAAGATATTTCATTACCATCAATAACACACCCTGGAATTGCCAGCGCAGATTTTAAACCAACACGAGCGTTTGGTGCACCACATACAACCTGACGCAATGTATCAGAACCATCGTTTACTTGTAATACATGTAAGTGGTCGCTGTTTTCGTGCGGTTCACACTTTACGATTTCTGCAACAATCGGAGACAAAGGTGATTGTACATCTTCGACTTCTAATCCAATACGGGTCAATGTATCAGAAATGTCTTGTGCAGACGCATCTGTATTCAAATATTCTTTTAACCAATCATAAGTCCATTTCATAATTATACCCCCGTCTTAGAATCCAGCTGATTTCAACCAACGAACATCGTTGTTGTACAAGTCACGCAAGTCAGGCAAATTGTATTTCAACATTGCTAATCTATCCCAACCGAAACCAAATGCAAAACCTTGGTATTCTTCCGGATTAACACTGCAACTGCGTAACACATTTGGATGAACCATACCTGCGCCCATCAATTCTAACCATTTATCATTTTTCCACTTCATATCTACTTCGATACTTGGATCTGTAAATGGAAAGTACGAAGGACGAATACGCAATTCTACATTTTCAATACCAAAGAACTTTGATAAAAACGCACGAACATCTGCTAATAAATCTGACATTGTTACATTTTTATCGATATATAAACCTTCGATTTGTCCGAACATTGGACCATGAGTCGCATCCCATTCTTTACGATATGTAGAACCAACACCAAACATCTTGATAGGAACACCATCTGCTTCCATTGCGCGAATCTGAATAGCAGAGGTCTGTGTACGCAAAACATTACCATTTTCTAAGAAGAAGCTGTCTTGCATATCGCGAGCAGGGTGATGCATAGGTGTATTTAACGCAGTAAAGTTATGCCAATCGTCTTCGATTTCAGGACCTGTGTACATTTTGTATCCAAAAGACTCTAACATCTCTGCAATTTCGGACAAAGATTGTGTCAGCGGATGCAAAGTGCCACGATTTTCCGGTACTGGATTTAAAGACACATCTAATTTCTGTTTTTCTAATGAAGCCATCAAAACAGCGTTTTCAATTTCCGTTTGACGAGTCTTGAATAATTCACGCAATGTTTGATTTTCTAGATTCAATGCAGCACGAGCTTCATTGTCCAGATTTTTCATTTCTTTTAATTTAGCAGTCATTGTACCGTTTTTGCCAAATGTAGCAGCATACAATGCCTGCAATTCTTCTAGTGTATTTATATTTTTAATTGTTTCTTGCATAACTTTTACCTTACATATAACTTTTAAAAACAAAAGCCGTCATTTGACGGCTTTTATTATTACAAAACATATACCTGCCGACAAGGTATTATTTAGCTTCGGCAGAAATAAATCGTTTTGCTGTATCAACCAATTTGGTGAAGTTTGCATCGCCTGCATATGCCATTTCGGCCAAAACCTTGCGGTCTAATGCAATGCCTGCTTTCTTCAAGCCATTCATGAATTGGCTGTATGTCATACCATTTGCACGCACAGCAGCATTGATACGAACAATCCACAAACCACGAAATTCGCGTTTTTTAACACGGCGATCGCGATATGCGTACTGTCCAGCTTTTTCTGTTTTTTCACGAGCTGCACGATATGTTGAATGATGACGGCCCAAATAACCTTTGGCACGCGCCAAAATCTTGTTATGTTTTTGTTTAACGGTTGTTCCGCGTTTTACTCTTGCCATGACTGTACCCCCTTATTATTTCAAACCATATGGGGCCAGGATTTTTGCCTGTCCAACCATGTTATCGTTCAAATACTGTGGTTTTGCACCTGCTTTGTTTGCACGAGCAGATTTTTTACGCAACAGTTTCTTATGAGAGTTACGTGCAACACGGATTTTACCAGTTGCAGTCATAGACGCACGCTTTTTCAAGTATGACTTTGTCTTTAATTTTGGCATTTTATATCCTCTTATTTAGATGTTTTTATGTGTCTGATGGCAATGCCTTGCCATTTCGACCGACATTATTTTGGCATAAATTATGGAAAAATCAAGTTTTTATTGAATATCTGTTTTTTTAGGGTTAAAGTTAGGAAACAAATGAGCCAGACAAAAATATCTTCCAAAATATATCCTTTGATAAAGGCAGTTGCATCTGCTGCTGTTTTGCCTGTGCTGTTTATCTATGTTATGATTGCAAAGCCAGATTATAAACTGATGAACGCAATGTCGCATGTTGTTGTACCTGTGGCACAATGGGTGGGTGATGTAATTACATGGCCAGTTCGTGTCGTTGGTGGTGCATTTGATAACATTATTGAAATTTCCAGTTTACGTTCTGAAAATGAAGAATTGCGTGCACGTCTGGACGAAGCATTGGCAAACAAGACTGTTTGTGATATCGCAATTGGTGAAAATAATAAATTAAAACGTGAATTAAGTATTATTTCTTCGCAACCACGTGATTCTATTATTGCTGATGTTATTCATGATAATAATGTTATGGGGCATAATACATTTATCATAAATCGTGGGGCATCTGATAATCTGGAACCAGGTATGGTTGTTACAACAATGGATTTACAACTGGCTGGTATTGTTATTGATGTTGCTGTAAATTTTGCACGTGTACGTGCATTAACTGATGCAGACACAAATATTGCTGTCCGTATTGTTGGGTCCGAAGTTTATGGTTTTATGACAGGAAACGGTTCAAAATATCCAACAATGGGATTCTTTAGCGACCCAGAATTTCAACCTACAAACGGTTTAAAGTTGGTAACAAGTAATATTTCTGGGATAATACCAAATGGTATTTATGTTGGTGAACTGATTGATGAAACAGATATAAAAATCACACCACCATCAAAACTGTCACGCGTTATGGTATTAAAGTTTGATACACAGAAAAACGAATATAAATGAAAACAAATTTGATTCATTTTTTACGGATTTCTTTCCCATTTTTATTAACAGTGGCACTGTGGCGACTGTCTGGTAATTTTTGGAATCCTGCTGGTATTTTGGCAATAATTCCTATATTTTTTTGTTCTTTTGTTAAGCCAACAGATTGGTTTCCTTTGTTTTCTGTATTTATGTGTTTTGTAATTGATTATAAATTTGAAACGGTCTGTTTTTGGTTGGCAATATATTGTCTGTTTTATGCGATAAACTGTTTTCAAAACTTTATTGATATGCAACGTATGGAAGCAAATGGTTTACCTGCGTTTTCCGTATTTTTCGGCATAACAATTCTAATCCAAGTGTTTACAAATTTTACATTTATAACATTACTTAATGGAATATGGATTTGGATTTTGACATTTATCTTATACATACCAATAACAACACTGATAAAAAGGGTGCAAAATGATTGATAAAGAAGTTTCTCGCACCTTTGACAGACGCAGTGCATTATTTTTAACTGGTGGTGCTGTACTTACATCTGTATTAGTATTGCGTATGTTGCAAATGCAGTTGTTTAGTTATCAAGAATATAAAAAGAAAAGTGAAAGTAATTCTTTTCGTATTCAAATAAACATACCTGAACGTGGTCAGATTTTATCACGAAATAATACACCAATATCACGTGATATCCCAACATATCGTATTTATATAATTCCAGAAGAATCAAATGATATTGATAATCTGATTAAGATAGTCGAAACCGATTTAAATCTGAAAAAGAAAAAAGTTGAAAAAATTCGGGCAAAAATAAAAAAGCAGATGAAATTCCAACCTGTTTTAGTCAGTGAAAATTCTGATTGGAAGACGCTTGCAAAATTGCAGGCAAAAAATCTGGCTGGGTTGCACGTTGAAAGTGGATATACACGTATGTACGAACTGGGACCTGCTGGGGCACAAATTTTTGGATACGTTGGTGAACCTGCAAAACCTGTGGCAAATGCACCTTTTTTAACAACCGGTATAACAGGACTGGAAAAGAAATTTGATGGGAATATGAAAGGACAAACCGGCCAAACAGTTATGATTACAAATGCTGTGGGCCGTATCACAGGCGAAGATAAATCACAATATATCGCACCAACAACTGGTGGAAATATAAAAACTACTATTAACGATAATATTCAACGCGTAATGTATGATGCGTTAACACAATATCGTTCTGGGTGTGGTGTTGTTCTGGATATTGAAACAGGTGATATTTTATCTATGGTTTCAACCCCAAGTTTTGATCCTAATGTATTTAAACAAGATGACGGCGAAGAATATATAAATAATTTACGCAAAGATATTGCAAAACCTTTTATGAACAAAGCAATCGAAGGTTTATATCCCCCAGGTTCTACATTTAAAATTGTTGTCGCATTGGCTGGACTGGAATCTGGTGCAATAACACCAAAAGAAAAAATATTCTGTCCAGGTTACTGGGATTATGGCGACCGCAGATATCACTGCTGGGAACACAAAGGTCATGGCAAAGTTGATTTGGCTGGTGCCTTGAAACATTCTTGCGATATTTATTTCTATCAAATTGCATTACGTATCGGTATTGATGCAATTAAAAAAAT
>JAFZHX010000001.1 GCA_017554665.1 Alphaproteobacteria bacterium | reverse complement strand
ATTGGATTTTTTGCATCCGCAGGATTAGGGATTGTATTTAAATATACTTGGATTTGTCTTGCTAGCTTTTCTTCTAATTCAGGGAAATATGGTACTTGTGTGCGCCACTGACCAGCTTTTTCATCGCCGTTTAGGTAACGAAAACCATATTCTTGGAAAACAGTATTGTTTATCTGTGTTGTCAACTGATGGTATGCAGTGTTTTGGACTGCAGAACGTAGATGTTTTTTAGACATAATGTATCCCCTGTTAAATTACACAAATTATCATAACACAAAAAAGCACTTTGTCAATGATGGGTAGGTTTTATTCTGCTTTTTTTGCGTGTGTTAAATCCCAATATGTTTTCAATGCGATTGGAGCAATGTCAGTTTTGCGCATCTTGCGACGAACGCGGAATATTCCGAAAAATTCGCGCATCAAAGAAGAGTAACCGGCATATTCCCAGTCGATGATACCAACAACATCCATTGTTTTTGGATCTACGATTATATTGCTGCACATATCGCCATGTGTTAGACCGCAATCAAGCTTGTTTGCATTTTTTTGTTTGATTGATTTTAACTGTTTAAAATCGGTATTAAACAACTTGTACATAACATGACCGATTTGTTCGCCTATTTTATGGTTGTGCTTCATGATTTTTTTCAAAGGCAAGTCCATCAAAACGCGTCCCTTGATATATTTTGTTTTATAGAATAAATATTCATCAGCCCAAATTAAATCTATATGAGGAACCTGAACCGGTAATACAGGTGCAATAGCATCTGTAATCATTTTTTCATATGTAAATTTTTCTTCGGAATTATCGTGCTTATGAAACTTGCGTACTTTGAATACGGTGTCGTTAACGATAAAAGCCAAGCTGCCACCACCTTTGGCCAGGCGCATGTGTTTCCAATCTAAATCTGGGCAGGCTTTTTTAATCGCTTGCAATTTGTTGTAATAGTCAAAACACTTGTCCTTTCTGAAGCAATCGCGATTTTTTTTGCCCGGTATCAGAAAAGAAATAATATGTAAAAAGTAAAAAAAAGTACGCCACATATATTTTTTTGTCCTTTGATAGTTTTTCTTATAATAAATGGTATTGAATTTTTAGAAAAAAACAAGTACTTTAATAACCATGTTTAATGCAGGTACAATTGTAAAAGTCTTGGTCGCTAATATTCCGAATGCTGGTTATGATTATCGGCTGACTGAACCTGCGGATATTGGCACTTTTGTTCGTGTAAATGTTATGAACCGTCCTTGTGTTGGTATTATATGGGGGTACGGCGACAGTAATTTGCCAACAGAAAAAATAAAAAATGTTTCATCTGTTTATCCTGCAAAGCTAAGTGTTGATGATTTACAGTGGATTCAGCGCATGTCTGAATGGACTTTGATTCCAATGGGTATGGTGTTGCGACTAATTATAAATATACCTGATGCGTTTTTGCCGTCAAGGATGGAACCTTTGTACGCATTTAATAATGATGTCTCTTGCAGAATGACAGTGAATAGACAAGCAGTGTCTGATGCTTTTGCTTCGAACGATAACGAAGCGATGACTGTATCTGATATTCAAAATATTGCGCATGTTAGTTCTGCTGTTGTGCGTTCTATGATAAAAAACGGTACTTTGGTATCTGTTGGTGAACAGCCAAAGGTTAAAAATTTCACAGAAATAAAATATCAAGATTGTGGCAATATAACATTGAATAGTCAGCAACAGGCAGCCGCGGACGAGATTGGTGCCTCTGTAGTTGGTGGTGGTTTTTCTGTGCATTTGCTTGACGGTATTACAGGTAGTGGTAAAACCCAGGTTTATTTTGATTCTGCTTGGCATGCGTATAGTATGGGGCATTCTGTACTGTTGATGATGCCGGAAATTGCACTTACTGCACAGTTTATGTCGCGCTTTAAGAACAGGTTTGGCGAATATCCTGTTGTTTGGCACAGTAATTTAACGGCAGCTCGTCGTCGCGAGATTTGGCACGGTGTATTAAACGGCACGATTAAAATGGTTGTCGGCACACGCAGTGCATTGTTTTTACCTTGGCAAGATTTGGGCTTGATTGTAATTGATGAAGAGCATGATACTTCGTACAAGCAGGAAGATATGGGTAATTATCATGCACGCGACATGGCGATTTTGCGTGCAAAAATCAGTGGGATTCCTGTGGTGTTAGCCAGTGCAACACCGTCTGCTGAAACTTTGGAAAATATCAATCTTGGAAAGTACAAGCAACTAAAATTAACTTCCAGATTTGGTGGTGCGCAATTGCCGGATATTTCTACTATTGATTTGCGTGAAAATAGACCAGAACCATATAGCGTTGACGGTGCAGAACAGGTCGGTTTTTTGTCGCAACCATTGTGCAGTGCTATTTCAGAAACATTATCTGCGGGTCATCAAATTATGTTGTTTATCAACAGACGTGGTTTTGCACCTATTACACAGTGTAAAAAATGTGGTTGGACAGCGACTTGTAAAGAATGCAGTGTTGGTATGACTTATCACAAACGTGTTGGAAAGTTGTTGTGCCATATGTGCGGTCGTACGATGCAAACACCAAAGACTTGTCCAGATTGTGGCAGCGAAGTTTCAATGCGTGGTGTTGGCTTGGAAAAAATAGAACAAGAAGTAAATGTGCGTTTCCCGAATGCCAGAACAGCACTTGTGTCCAGCGATATAATCACTTCGCGTCAATCGCTAGAAAGATTAGTAAATAAGATAGAGCAGGGCGAAATAGATATAATCATAGGAACGCAGATTTTGGCCAAAGGACATCACTTTCCAAATTTGACCTTGGTTGGTGTAGTAGATAGCGATATGGGTTTGTTTGGAACAGACTTTCGTGCTGCAGAACATACTTTTCAACAGCTGTTCCAAGTTGCAGGTCGTGCAGGCCGTGGCGAGTATGCAGGTCATGTTTTACTTCAGACATATCAGCCTGAACATCCGGTGCTGACAGCAATTTGTAATTGCGACAGAGATAGCTTTATGCAAACAGATATGGCGGGGCGCAAAATGGCAAATATGCCACCGTATGGTCAGTTGATTGCTGTTATTGTCGAAGGACAGCGCGAACAAGTATTGCAAACTTATTGTAATACCTTGCGCGATGCTGTGCCTAATTTAAAGGGTGCCAAGATAATGGGTCCTATAACTGCTCAGATATATCAGATACGTAATTGGTATCGTATGCGCTTTTTAGTCGCGGGTGCTCGTAATGCGAACTTACAACCGGTTGTATCGCGTTGGTTGTCTTCTGTAAAGCAACCTGCAAACATCCGTGTCAAGATTGATGTAAATCCTATGAACTTTATGTAATTGTAGAAAATAAAAAAACACCGCCGTAGCCGGCGGTATTTCCGAGTGTCCCGAAAGGAAGGAAAGGAGAAAAAGAAATTGGACACTCTAAACTTATGTCTTGGGGCCCAGAGTCCAGAGGAGAGAGAATGTAGGAGGGAGTCTGAACCTCTGGTCCCCACAGATGTTTCCATCTGGTCATCAGGTTTAATCCCTTTGACGAAATGAAATATAGTACACAAAAATCGATTCGTCAAGTGTTTTGTCAAAAAAATTTTTTTGTATATGTTTTTTGTGTTTTTTTACCTTTTTTAAAATTGGATTCCTAGGAAATGGTACTTGTTGTATTAGGCGTATGATTTGGAATAAAATCAATTTGCATTAGATAAAAAATAAAAATTCTAGTGTTTTATATAAGAAGGGAGAAAAAAATGACACACGATGATGTCTGGCATGCAATAGAACAATTTGCTAATGAACATGGTATGTCTTGTTCTGGTTTAGCAAGATGCAGCGGTCTGGATCCGACTACTTTTAACAAGAGTAAACGCTGGTCCAAAGAAGGTCAACCGCGTTGGCCATCAACAAACAGTATTTCTAAAATTCTATCATCTACTGGTGCTAGAATCCAAGATTTTACTAAATTCATAGAAGCAACACCAAAAGCTATAAATGAATAAAGTTTGTGTAAAGAGGAATTCGAGCCTCTAAAACCATAATGTTTTTTAATGTTATGGTTTTTTTATTGGACAATTTAGCAGGTTTCTTTTACTATATTTATATGCTATCAGGTATTCGTATTTATGCATCAGATGTTGTATGGCGACAAATACTGGGTGATTTGGGTGCGGTTGTTTTGAACGAACCGTCCACTATGGATATAAATTTCGATGATTTTGAAGTAACAGAAATCCTATCTCCGATAGAATTAAAGACAATGTTGGTTAATGCTTCTGATAACAGTGTTATTCTATCCAAAATATTTGGCAAAAATGTACTGTTGCCACGGTTACAATCTCAGATATTAATATGTTTGTATAAAACAGGCGGTATGTCTGTTGCAGAGCTTAAGAATGCATTAGGTTATTCGCCAGACACATCGACTCATGCAGTTGATACGGCGATTTATCAGCTAAGACGCGTTTATGGCCGTGAATTTATAAAAAATAGCAATGGGGTGTACAGCATTGGCAAACTATAAATTGATATCGTTTGATAAAATTCCTAGTACCCAAGACTATGCGCACGAACTGATTAGTGCAGGTCGTGCAACAGATAAGACAGCAGTTTTAGCGGCTGCCCAGTCAGCAGGACGCGGGCGTTATCGCAGAACATGGGTTTCTCATCATGGGAACTTGTATGTCAGTTTTATTTTTGACTGTCCTGAGCGTGATTCTCGTTTGTCGTATGCTATTGCTGTTGCTGTATCTGAAACAATTGCTTCGTTTGGGGTGCGCCCAACAGTTAAATGGCCAAACGATATATTGGTTGATAATAAAAAGATAGCAGGAATTTTAATAGAATACACAGGTCGCTTTGTTGTTGTTGGAATTGGAATAAATGTGAACTCTAATCCAACGGTAGAGAAATATAAAACAACAAAACTAGATAACTATTCAGAAATTCCGATGAATGTGTTGTTAAACAGATTGATGAGAAATATAGATAGATGGCGCAGTGCAGATTTTCGCGCGGTTCGCACCAGATGGACCGAGCTGGCAGCTTGTTTAAATAAGCCTGTAAGGTATCAAGGCGAAGTCGCAGAACTAATAGGTATCAATGAAAATGGTGCTTTGGTTTTGCGTCGCGGAACTAGATATTTATTAGTATATGGCGATGAAATAAGTATGTAAAAAGCCCGGAAATCCTGGATTTTTAAATAAAGTTCTTGACTTTTGGTAAAAAATATGTTACTATTATGCACATAAATAGCAGATATTATGCCCACACATTTGTGTGGTTTTTTTATACCCATGCTTTTGCATGGGATTTTTTTTAATCAAAAAGGGTTATCATGCAACTTAAGTTGATAAAAAATACAGACATGTTCACAACATTGTCTTATCAAGTCGCGCGTGTTGTTTATGAACAAGCTGGTGCTGTTTCATTAAATGTTGTCGAAGCTTTAACTTCTATGATACAAAACTTATCAAATAAAACAGGTGTTGATATATCTTGTATATTGTCTGATAAAACTTTGTTCAGTGATGAAAATAAAATTGCTAAGACAGAAGACTGTGTGAACAGTCGTAAATTTCAAATGTGCGTTCGTGTCGCAAGTCGTATGTTGGCAGGCGGTTTGCCTGATTGTTGTCATGGCGCAACAAGATTTCATCATGCAAGTTATATACCAGACTGGGCGATTGCGCGTGGCTATATAGATGATGTTGATGGATTATTGTTTTACTTATAGGTGTTTTTAGTATGAATAAAATAATTAGTGGTGGGCATCTATCTGGATATCGTACATATATAATTTCTGCAACAGGTATATTGTCTGCTGTTGCTGCATATCTGGTTGGTGATACAGATATATTCACGATGCTACAAACAGTTTTTACATTAGGTGGAATTTATTTCTTGCGTAAATCAAATGAAACAAAAGGAAAAATAATGGATAACATACCAGAAAAATTTTTAAATCAAGACGGAACATTAAATTCAGAATCTTTGATAAAGTCATATAATGAATTAGAAAAAAAGATTGGAACAATGATATCAGTTCCAAATGAAAATTCTGATGCAGAAATAAAAAGAAAGTTTAATCGCGCAATAGGTGTTCCAGAAAATGCTTCTGAATATCCAAAAAATGATTTGTATGATGATGAAAATTTGCGTGAACAATTTTTAGAAATTGGATTAACAAAAACACAAGTTGAAAAAATTTATACAATTGCAAATGAATTTTTATCACCAATAGTGTCAGAATTATTTTCTGTGCAAAATGAAAATACTGCGATGAATGAATTAAAAGTTTTTTTGGTAGCACAGAAAAAATGAATGAAGCGCTACATGCAATAAATACATTCGGAGAACAGTTTTTACCACATGATGCTTTTGAAGAACTATGCTCTACACCCCAGGGAATTCAAAGCGTGTACAAGATGATGCAGTCTATGAAACCAGAAGTAAAAACAGATAAAAATGAAACAAAAAATTTAACAGATTCTGATTTGCGTAGTATGATGCGTGATCCAAAATATTGGCGTGATAACGATGTAGAATATATTAGAAAAATAGAAAACGGTTTTAAAAAATTATATTCATAAGAAAAAAATCAATTTCTTCTTTACTAAAAAATATATTTCGTATAAAATATAAAGTAAGAACAAGAAAAAAATTGTTCTATCTTCAAAACAAAAATAGGAGAGAAGAATGGCATTGTTTTTTAAAAGAAAAGCAGCAGCAAAACCAGCAGCAAAACCAGTTGCAAAAAAAGCAGCAGCAAAACCAGCTGCAAAAAAAGTAGCTGCAAAACCAGTTGCAAAAAAAGCAGCAGCAAAACCAGCTGCAAAAAAAGTAGCTGCAAAACCAGTTGCAAAAAAAACAGCAGCAAAACCAGCTGCAAAAAAAGTAGCTGTTAAAAAACCAGCTGCAAAAAAAGTAGCTGTTAAAAAACCAGCTGCAAAAAAAGTAGCTGCAAAAAAACCAGTTGCAAAAAAAGTAGCTGCAAAAAAACCAGTTGCTAAAAAAGCATGTGCAAAGAAAAAATAATAAATTCCCCTGAATAAGTGGGGTTTTTATATGCTAAAAGGTCTGTGAAATTCACAGGCCTTTTTTTTGAAAAGTATCAGTTAGATTTATGTGCACAGTCTAACTGATATTTTTTTTGGATAATCTGTATTATTACAGATCCGATAATTTTTTTGTTTTTATGGCGCATTATTTGCATAACCAAAACACAAAATCTGATATGCGTTCAGCATAAATGTTTAATTTTTTAACAAAAGGATTTTTGTATGTCTATTTCAATAGATAATGTATTTGTAAAACAATTCGAAGCTGATGTTCATTTGGCTTATCAGCAAATGGGTACAAAACTGCGTTCAACAGTTCGCAGTAAATCAGGTGTTGTTGGTGCTTCTACTACTTTTCAAAAAGTAGGTCGTGGTATCGACAGCACAAAATCGCGTCATGGTATTGTGCCAGTTATGAACTTGAATCACGAACCAGTAGAATGCTTGTTGCAAGATTATTATGCAGGCGATTGGGTTGATGCATTGGATGAATTGAAAACTAATGTTGACGAACGCCGTGTAGTTGCTTCTGCAGGAGCATATGCATTAGGACGTAAAACAGACGAGTTAATCGTTGGTGCGATGTCTGCTGCAACTGCAAGTGTTGGCGACTACACAACAGGTCTGACAAAAGATTTAATTCTGTCTGCAGTAGAAGTTTTAAATACAAACGATGTTCCAGATGACGGTCGTCGTTTTGCAGTTGTTGGTGTGCACCAGTGGAACGAATTGTTGTTTATGGATGAATTTGTTTCAGCTGATTATGTTGGTGATTCAAATCCATTAGTAAACGGTTTCGAAGCTCGCAAATGGTTGGGCATCACTTGGGTTCTTTATAATGGTTTGCCAGCGGTTGAAGCAAATCGTGATTGCTTTATTTATCATGCTTCTAGTGTTGGTCATGCATGCGGTCAAGAAGTTAAAACAGATATTTCTTGGCATGGTGAACGTGCTGCACACTTTATTAGCAACAGCATGTCCCAAGGTGCAGTGCTGATTGATGAATCAGGTATCGTTCGTGTTAAGTGTTCGGATGCCCATCTGCATAATTAAAACACAATAAAAATCAAAATATTTAACAAAAGGAAAAAACATGGCATTTAAAAATAAAAACTTGTCAGTAATTGCGTATGCAAACGGATTTACATTGTGGCACTATTGCGCAGATGAAACATTATCAACAATCACAGCAAACGGATATTTTAACAATGTAAAAACACTAATGGATATTGGTGATATAATTATTATCAATGCGTCTGATAATACTGCTATAAAGAAAATTAATATTACAGAATTGAATGTAACAACAGTTGCATTGGCGTAATATTAATAAGATTCTTAGGTACAGGTCGGTAATTTGCCGGCCTGTTATTTTTTTACAAAAGGGAGATAAAATGCTTACCAAGATAGACTTATGTTCTATGGCATTATTAAAATTGGGGGAAACACCAATTCAATCTTTGACGGATGATAGTGCTGTAGCTCAGTTGTCGCGAACTCTTTTTGATTCAGTTGTTGTTTTTTGCGGCTTGTGTATTATATCTGCGTCCAGAAACAAGAATTTTAATATTATCTGCGGAAAGTACTTTGGCAACTCGTATGGTTGCGCACATAAAGCATATTTTAGAAAATCATACGTTTTGTGCAGACTTAATTCCTTCGAACAAAAAAGAGTGGGCCACAGGTTGTATAACTATAAACAGGCCTATTGGGATACGCGAACCTTCTGTGATTTGTCAGGGTGTTTATGGTAATATAACAGGTATGCGAGCAGACTTGATAATATGCAATGATGTTGAAGTGCCAAATACTTCAAATACAGCGTAAAAACGAGAAGTGTTGCGTGAAAGATTACGAGAATTAGACTTTATATTATCACCAACTGGTACAATGATTTACATTGGTACACCACATACGCATGATACGATATACAGAGCAACCTAAGGTGCTTTATACGGCGGATATAAAAGTACGCAATTTGTTCAACAGTCCTGTACCAGCATCGCCGAACAAAGGAAGATATGTTTCATAATCCGGCATTTCTGCTTGAACTTGCGCACGAACGCGTTCAGTCAAAGGCTGAGTTATTATAGTGTTGGCACTATTCCACAATCTGTAAGCATTAAATGTTTGTTTTACAGATGCCCATTTTGCGTGCAACTGAGGTTCGGTTTGTAAGATTGAATCAATAGCATTTACCCATTCTTCGCCAAAATTGCGAACGACATCCAGCGATGTAAACTTGTCCAAACCTTCTTGATTAGGTGTAAATGTTTCAATGCCATATTTCAGTTCGTTCAGTTGGGTTGAGGTCAAATGCAAAGAAGGCATCATTTCTGCGCCAGACATCATACCACCATAAGGTAAAAGTTCGCGTTCGATTGAGTCGATAGAGGTTTTGCCGCTGCGCAAATTTTCAATATGTTGCATCAGCATTTTGCCTGTTGGCAAATCTTGCAACTCGCGCAGTACTTCATCGTTTGCTTCTTCGATAAATATAGGATTAACTGCAGACCAGCCACCTACGATAACATGTGCTTGACGATACAAGTTCACTAGCTTTTGTGCGGTTGCGCGAATTTTTGCCTTCATAGTTATCTCTCTCCTGTGGTTATGGTCTTTATTCCATGACAATCATAATGATTTTATGCATTGTCTGGCCTGTAACTTTTTCTTCTGGTGAAGCGATATGACCGTAAATTTTGCCTTTAGAGTCTTGACGAACACTAACAACATGTGCGGTTGTTTTTGTGTCGCTGTCCAAAGATTCAAAGTCGTTATCAATACAAACTGCCAAATCACCAGGTTGTGCAGGAGTCAAAGCATCTGCAAACAAATATGATTTTTCTGGTATAAATCCGCCCAGTCTTTTTGTATTAGGAATAACAGCATAGATACCTTTGCGACCTTCAAGAGCCATAGGTGCAGCAATCATTGTTTCATCAGATTTTTTGAATGCAATTGATTTGCCAGAAGGTGTTCCAAACACAGGTACCAGTTTTTTGCGTGCGCTGTCGTATAGCTTTGCACCATATACACTGCCATGCATGTCGATACCAGACATTGGATTGCCAGGAACCAAAACGGATTTTACGCGTTCTTTAACTTTGTTAATGTGTTTTGTTAATTCGCCGGATTTGTACAATTCTGCAATTTGAGCAAACATATCTTCGACACCCATTGCAAAAGACTTTGCCAAAGGTTCGATTTCATTTTTATAAATTTCGCGCTGACCAACTTCGATTTTGTGATAAACGGACAAAGTCATACCTGCGTCTTTTGCCGCCTGTGCAATAGTTTTGCCTTTTTGCTGACGGATTTTGCGCAAGCCACTACCGAACACTTTTAAACCGCTATCTTCATTGTCTGTCATACGGCGTTTAATTTCGCTTTGCCATTGATTAGCAACATCGTCAGATTCTTTGATAAAGATATCAGACAGCTTGCAACCCAAGATATTGCAAATGTTCAACAATTGTTTTTGATTCAATCGACGAACACCCTTTTCAATCTTAGAAACGGCAGACAAAGACAAACCTGTACGGCGTGCCAATTCTGTCATTTTCATGCCCGCAGCCAAGCGGATGTTGCGTATATTGTTTGGAAAGATGATTTCTTCTTGTGCCATGGCAAAACTCCTAAAAAGTATTTCTTGACAAAATATTAGTCAATTTTTAGGAATTGTGCAAGCAAAATCATACAGTTTTATAGCGGCATATCATCTGGGATGTCGTCTGGATTAATCGCAGTCGGCATAGAATTTGGATCTGGGCCAAATGAAGAAGCTGTTACAGTTTGTGCGGGTTGTGCAAATTCGTTTTCACCACGTGCTTGGAATTCATCCAAATTATCGAACAAGCTATAGTCGCCAAAGAATGCGGTGCGAACTGTTTCAGGACGACCATGACGGTTTTTGCCGATGATAATATCAGCCTTGCCACGTGCGCGTTCTAGACGTTTTTGCCAGCTTTCAACCATGTTACTGTTTGTTGTATTGGATAGACGTTCTGAAGGGTCGCGGTTTTGCAAATAGTATTCTTCACGGTATGTGAACATAACAAGGTCAGCGTCCTGTTCAATAGAACCTGATTCACGCAAGTCCGCCAGCTGTGGACGTTTGTCATCACGTGCTTCAACACTACGTGAAAGCTGAGATAGTGCGATAACAGGAACATCTAAATCTTTGGCCAGCATTTTCAGACCACGTGTGATTTCGGAAATTTCTTGTACACGATTATCGCTTTTCTTGCCTCCTGGTGAAGTCATAAGCTGCAAATAGTCGATAACAATAAGTGCGATTCCACCGTGCTTTCGAGCCAATCTTCTGGCGCGTGTTCGAATCATAGGTACAGACATGCCTGGTGTGTCATCAATAAACAATGGAACATTGCTGATGGCCGCCGAATATTGGGACATTTTCAAAAAGTCTTCGTCTGTCAAATTACCCTCACGCATTGCAGATGCAGGAACTTTTGATTGAGAAGAAAGTACACGCGCAGCCAACTGAGATGCGGACATTTCAAGACTGAAAAATACTACTGCGCCCTTGTAATTTGGGTTTGCGCGACCATATGCGATTGCGTTTGCTGCATTAAAAGCAATGTTCATTGCTAAGGTTGTTTTACCCATAGCAGGACGACCAGCGATAATGACCAAGTCAGAATGATGCAAGCCACTGATTGATTTGTCCAGTGCGTCCAAACCAGTAGTCAAACCCGATAGTTGTCCGTCTGCCTTGTATGCGATTTCGGCTTCTTTCAAAGCATCTTGCAAAGCAGTTGCAATAGAAGAAACTTCGCGTTCCGAAGAACCAGTAGTAGCCATATCGAACAATTTATGTTCCGCTACTTCAATTTGTAGTGCTACGGGATTGTCCAAGTCTTCTACAAAGGCTTTTTCTGTGATTTCTTGACCAAGCGCAATCAGTTTACGACGCATCGCGTGTTCGTATACAATCTTTGCATATTGTTCTACATTTACAACAGTTGCGCCGGCGCCCGACAGTTGAGTCAAATAATCTACACCACCTACAGACTCTAATACACCTTGTTGTTCTAGATAATTTTTAGCAGTGATAATATCAAATGGTATGCCAGCAGCAAATTGACGTTCTGCCAGTTTAAAAATTACCTGATGTGCTGGGTGTGAAAAGTGGTCGGATTGCAGAAATTCTGATACGCGTTCCAACGCACGATTGTTCATCAAAACCGCAGCAAGTACAGCCTGTTCGGCTTCTAAATTTGTTGGTAAAGTCTTAGGGGTAAAGTCCATGTCAATTTCCTTCTTTGGTTCAATGGTATATGAAAAAAATGCTTTTTCAATGCCTTTTTTATCGGGATATAAAATATTAAAAATACCGATAGTAGATAGTGCTGGAAATCCTGCTTGGCCAGAGCTTTTTCCGCTTGAAAAAATAGAACAAATGCGTGAAACAGTAGGACCTAGACATTTTTCGGCACAAATGATGCTAGATTTTATAGCGCCAGAACGAGCAAGACTTGATCCAGGCGGGTTGCACCTGTATAGCGAAGAGTTCGAAGCAAGCACAGCTAAAATAGGTGAAAATCTTATTTCTGGTTCTGTATTGTATTGGGACCCTTCGACGGGTCGTTCAAAACGAGATAACAGTGCTTGTGTTTTGTTATATCGAGATGATAAAAATAGACGCATATTTATTCACGATATTTTATATCTGACAGTGCCAGATTCTGAACAATTCCCGTTGTCGCGTCAGTGTGATATGGTAATCGATTTTATGAATGTTCGCCATTTGTCCAAGATAACAATAGAAACAAATGGAATCGGCGGAGGGTTGCCAGAAATTATGCGTGATTGTGCAGTACGGCGCGGCAGCAATATTTATGTTAATCGAGTTTCGAATAATCGTGCAAAATCAGAGCGAATTTTGGCAGCAATAGAACCTGTGTTAAGCACTGGTCGGTTGTATGCGCATACACGTGTACAGCAAACACCTCTGATTTCAGAAATGATAGGTTGGTCGCCTGTTGCATACTCTGGCCACGATGACGGCCTAGATGCAGTTGCGGGTGCTATTGCGCAAACTCCGATTCCTGTTCGTCCACTGGGACATAGTTTTCAAACATTTACTGCAAATACAAATTTCAAACTTTGAAATACATAACAACAAAAGGATTTAAAATGCAAAATAACTTACAGCAACTTTATAAACGTGCTTTTGATTTGCGTGCACCGTGGCTAAACCGCTGAGACGAAGCGCGCAGATACACAATACCAACGGCAGATGACGAACTAGCTTCTTTGTTTGATGCAACTGCATCAGATGCTGCGGATAATCTGGCAGCTTCGATTTATTCTTTGCTGACTCCGCCAGAGTCAATGTGGTTGCAACTGATTCCAGAAAGTGATTTATCTCCGGATGCGGGCTATGCAACATCTGTTTTGTGTTCACATTTAAACGACTATAACTTTTACACGACAATTCATCACAAGACTATTCTGTGTTAGAGTTAGAGCGAGTAGATGCTCGCATAACTTCACTAGAAAACAGAACAACTATTTTGGAAACAGGTATTGCTAGAATCCAGATTAAAATAGACGATATCAAAGAAGATTTGAATCTAATAAAAGGCGCAGTTATCAAGTAATCTTCAATTTGAATATTGCATGACTTTAAAGTTTATGTTACTATACATTACATATGAAAAGAATCTGCGCATTTTTATTGGCTCTTATTTTGCCTTCCATTTGTATAGCGGAAGATAATGATTTGATATCAGCTCTGCAAAATACTTATGTTTCGTGCGCAAGTATCAACGATAGTATTGCAGAGTTAAAAAAAATCGCAACAATAAGCACCGCTCTTGGTGTCGCTAGTACAGGGACAGCTGTTGGTGCAGCTGTTGCTGGTAGTAAGAAAAAAGATATTGATGAAGAAGCCGAAGAAATCGAAATCAGATTGGAAGAATTGCGTATTATTTCAGAAGCAGATCCTCAAAAAACTGGTCAGGATTTTACAGATGTAGAAAATCAGATTGCTGTGGGACCAAATCATGCAGAAATATCTGCGCTGGTTCAAGAGTTTATAGAAGAAGATATATATGTAGAACAGGAAAGGAAAGAATTGGAACGCTTGACAGAAAAGTCAAAGAAACTTGGAAATTGGCGAACAGGTTTAATGGCTGGTGCTACAGCGACAAATGTTGTAGGTGCTGTTGTTGTTGGGGTTACAAATAACAAAATAGACTTTGAAGAATCTATTGCGAATTGTAATGATGCGCTGTCAAAATTGTATGAGGCGATTGGCCAGGCTAAAATAAACAAAGAAGATACAAAGGAAGCAGAATATATCGCCGATTCATGTAGTGATTATAGCATAATTGATGCTTCAAAGATTACAAAAATCTTCAAGGCAGTTACTGTTTCTTCTGCTGTTGGTGCAACAACTGGCATAACGGGTGTTGTATTAAGTGCGACCGCTAATTCAGAAGATGTTCGTGAAGATAATTCTGATCAAGGCAGACAAAAAGAAAAGAATTTAAACAAGACATCAAATGTATTTGCCGCTGGAACAGCCGTAGCTGGTGTCGCTTCTACTGTATTAAGCGCTATGCAAATTGCCGAAATTAAAAAAATCATATCAATCGCAGACAAGTGTAATGAGGCTTTGCAATAAAGCACAAAGGTTAATAAATGAAAAACTGGTTAAAATTTTTTATGTTTTTTATTTCCGGAACAGTGTTGTGCTACACAGGGGTCGAAGCCAGGCCAAATTATAAAAACTTGGTTGAGGTAGAGCTAAATAAACCAGATGAAAAAACGGTTGTAAAAGTAAAAAGAGAAAAAAAATCTCAAATATATATTGATTCTTCAATTGCAGAAGTTGCTCTTGCTGATTGGCTTGCAAAAGATAGAAATAAAAAAATAGACCGCGCAGTAAAAGTATATGACAAAATTGCAAAAAAAAATAACGGAAAAATGTCTGTAAGCGCTTTGTTTGTTGTATGTATGGCGGCATACAATAAAAAGAAGTCAGAAATGCTTGATCCACAGGTGCAAAACGCAATGTGGCCGGTTTGTGTACAAGAATTTATTAGACCTTTGGTTGACTTAACGAAGGATACGGACGTTTATGATGAAGTTATGAAAGAAGTTTATGATGGTACTAGATTTAATGAAAGTTGTACTGCTTCTGTTCGTGTTGAAAATGTGCCAAATATTATTTGCGCCAGTGGTAATTATAGTTTTGATCCTGCCTTTGAAAAGGCCATGATAACCAAATTCAGATTAGAAGGCGGCTGTGCTGATGTTGGTGATGGAAATCTTATAACTTGTTTCGGTGTTGCGGAAAAATATCATCCAGAAGCGAATAACTGTTCTTTTTCTAGGGTGGATGCAGAAAAAATAGCATATGACCAATATTATAAAAACTTTAATCTAGACTTGTTGCCTGATGCGATACGTGGTGATATTTACATGGCAATATGGGGGACCGGAGACGCAAAAAGGTCAATCCAATGGTTGCAGCGAATCTTGGGTGTTACGGCTGATGGTCTGGTTGGCCCAGTTACTGTGGATGCTGCAAGAAATTATAAAGGCAACTTAAGAAAGCAATATTTAAAAAGACGTTACGCTCATTTGAAGAGCCTAGAAAACTTTCCGAGATATGGTAATGGTTGGAGTAAGGCTGTTTATACTTATTTGAAAAACGGTTGCCATTCTGAAACAAACGATAACGAACAAATAAAGGTTATCGAATGTCCTCGTAACAAAAGAAGCGACTATAATATTAAGGGCAGAACGTGCGTTGAAACACACTAATAATCGTGCTTCCAAAATATTTATTGAATTTGCAACTTTTGTATAGTACAGTATGTTCTATGTTAAGAAATAAATTTATCTTTTCTGTAAATAAATGCTGGCGCTTTGTCGCCTAGGTTATTTTGTTGCCCTGTAATATTTGGGCTTTCATTTTTAGTACAAATCCATTAAAATTAAATATAAGAAAAGGTAATTATTATGTCAAATAAAGAACAAACAGTTTTAACAGGTATAAAACCTACTGGTACTCCACATATTGCTAATTATGTTGGTGCGCTAAAACCATTGATTGAGCAGTCTAAAACGCAAAAAACATTTATGTTTATTGCAGATTTGCATGCGCTTAATTTAATCCACGATGCCAAGCAGATAAGGCAATATACTCATGAAATTGCGGCGATGTTGGTTGCGTTGGGATTAAATATGGACAATGCAATTTTGTTCCGTCAGTCTGATGTTGAAGAAATATATCATTTGAACACATTGTTGATGAATGTTACTCCAAAGGGGCTGATGAATCGCGCGCATTCATACAAGGCTGCTATGGATAAGAACATTGCTAATGGCGATGATGTTGATGCTGGGGTAAATATGGGATTATATACATATCCTATTTTGATGACAGCGGACATATTGTTGTATGACTCGGATATCGTTCCTGTTGGTGCAGATCAAAAACAACATGTAGAATTTGCACGTGATATTGCAGGATATTTTAATAAAATATACGGCGAAATATTCAAACTGCCAACACCTGTAATTGGTCGCGAAACAGGCTTGATACCTGGTTTGGACGGCAGAAAGATGAGCAAGTCTTACGACAACACAATTCCATTGATGGCGCCTGAAAAAGAATTGAAAAAGAAGATAATGCGTATCATTACAGACTCAAAAACACCAGAAGATGTAAAAGACCCTGATGAATCTACAATTTATCAGTTGTATAAACACTTTGCATCAGAAGCCGAAACAGCAGAATTTGCTCAAATGTTCCGTGCTGGTGGTATGGGGTATGGTACGGCAAAAACAATCTTGTTTGAAAAAGTGAATTCCGTATTGGCAGAAAGTCGCAAGGAATATGAACGCTTGATGGCAAATCCTGCTGAAATTGAACAGATTTTAGCTGCTGGTGCAGCTCGTGCAAAGCCTTATGCAGCTGAGACATTGGCGCGTGTTAAAAAGGCTATGCTAGGTTAATAAAACATAGGGAGATGAGAGAGTATGTCAAAAAAAACTTGGCTATTAACGATTATAATTTGTGTTGCGGTTGGATTGTTTGCTTCTGTTTTTCGTAATACAACAGTTCGAACAATCTCTGTCAGTGGCGAATGTTTAACAACAGCGCCACGCGACAAGACCGCAATCACATTGCGTGTTACTGCTTTGGCAGACAGTGCTGCGCAATCAATGCGTGATGCAACTGCGCAGATGGCAGATATCACAGAATATTTGAAATCGCAACCTGTTCAGCTACAGACTACTCAATTTAATTCATACGAAAAGACAGAATGGAATCGCGAAGAACAAAAGTCTGTCTTGCTGGGGATAGAAACAACAATTGCGGTCGAGGTTTCTGCAAACAGTGTCGAAGAAATCGAACAGATTTTATCTAGATTCGCAGATAAATCTAATGTCTATTCTGAAAATTTGCGTATGTACACCAGTCCTGAAGTCTTGAAACCTATAATGGAGCAGTGTTTGTCTGTGGCTGTAGAAAATGCACGCACACGTGCAAACGCATTAGCAAATGGCGATAACAAGCGGGCAGGGCGTCTGTTGTCTGTATCTTATGATACAAACACAGAATCTTCTGCTGTGCCAATAAATGGTCTTTTACGAACCAAAATGGTTACTGCTTCGGCTATAGATACAGCTTCAGGAACTATCATGACTCGTGATACGGATGTTACGGTTTCTGTTTTTGCTGTGTTTGAAATTAAATAAGGGCGCGTTTTGAAAGAAGTTGTTACAGAATTTATCGACTATTTGACCAAAACGAAAAATTATTCGTCGCATACAGCTACGGCATATGAAGCGGATATTCAAGACTTCTTGGGCTTTTATCAAGAATTTTCTGGCGCACCTCCTTTTGTAGCTGATATGTCGCGACCTGATACAATTTGCTTTCGTTCATATTTAGCAAACCGTCAAAAGCGTGGCTTGTCGCACAAATCAACGGCGCGTGCATTGTCTTCTTTGCGCAGTTTTTATAAATTCTTGGCACGCAATTATGGTGTAAAAAACGATGCAATCGGTCTGATTTCTTCGCCAAAGGTTCCGCGTAAATTATCCAAGGCAATTGACCCGATTGATGTAGAGCATATGCATAGTGCCATTCGCGATATAGACGCAACAGAACCTTGGCTGGCAGCTCGTGATTGGGCGTTGGTTGTTTTGCTATTTGGCTGTGGACTTCGTATATCCGAGGCTTTGTCATTACGCAATATGGATGTTCGTGGTTGTCCCGAAGTATTAAGAATTGTCGGTAAAGGAAATAAAGAAAGACTTGTTCCTGTATTGCCTGTGGTGTGGAATGCGATTGACAAATATATCAAAGTACGTCCATTTGGCAACAGTCCAACAGACGAATTATTTCGCAGTGTGCGTGGCTTGCCAATGTCGCCTCGGATGGCACAAAAAGTTGTGGAAAGTTTGCGACACTATTTGCAATTACCAGATTATGTAACACCTCATGCTTTGCGTCATACCTTTGCAACTGCGTTGCTTGCAGGCGGTGCAGACTTACGCAGTTTGCAAGAATTACTGGGGCATTCTTCCTTGTCGACAACTCAGTTATATACCAAAGTAAATATGGCAGAAATTACAAACATATATGCTAACGCGCATCCGCGTGCAAAAGATTAAAGAACTTTGTCCAAGCTGACTAGCTTTACACCAAAACAGTCTGCATATTTTTTTGCTTTATCAAAATCTCTGCATACTTGGCTAGCTTTGTGTGCATCATCTGATAGAAACATAGGAACTTTCTTATCAGCACACATTTTCATAATGCGTGGCAAAGGATGCGGAAAAACAGATTTTTTATATGCTGCTGTATTGATTTCTACTGGTATTTTATTTTCTGCGATTATATCAACTGTTTGTTGTTCAACTTCTGCCCATTTTTCATCAGTACCCAGATTAACGCGTGCGGGCAGGTCGATATGAGCTAAACAGCTGCACATACCTGATTTTGCCAACCATTGAACTTTTTTCCAATAAGCCATCAGCATTTTATCTTGAACATCTGCTGGTGCTTTTTTTATATCATGTATATTGCATAGCTTCTTACCGTATTCTATCAAGTGGGCCGAGCCAATGATATAGTCAGGCTTCAAAGTATTAATTGTATGCATATATCCATTGTACCAGCGTCTGGTATCGAACAGATCCATTTCCATACCGCGTAATATTTGTATATTATCTTGGCTGTTTTGTGCGGCATATTGTTCCAGTATGTCATAGTGTTTTTTGAAGTAAAAAAGCGCATCTTCAAAATTAGAGTTGTAGATACTCTGATAGCCGCCAAATACAGCAAATGGATAAAAGTCAGTTTTGCAAATATCAGGGTGAACAATAAAATGGTTTGAAAAACCAATCGTTTTCATACCATTTTGTTTAGCAGCTTTAATCATCGCATACTCATCATCTTGACCGTCAAACGGTTTAGTATGAGTATGCAATGTAAAATCTTGTTTCATTTCTAGAATTTAACTTTTGGTGTAACTTTTTCGGCTTCATCAATTTCGAACATTTTTTCAGTTGTGATGCCAAACATAGCAGCAACTAAATTAGAAGGGAATTGTTCGATTTGAGTATTCAGGCCCATAACAACAGTGTTATAAAACTGGCGAGCCGCTTGGATTTTTGTTTCAGTATCGCTTAATTCTTGTTGCAGTTCCAAAAAGTTTTGATTTGCTTTCAGTTCAGGATAGTTTTCTGCCACAGCAAACAAGCTTTTCAAAGTTTGTGAGATTTTATTTTGTGCTTTTGCGCTATCGACACCTTCGCTTTTCATAGCAGTTGTGCGTGCGCGTGTTAACTCTGTTAATGTTTCTTTTTCATGTTTTGCAGCACCGCGTACTGTTTCGATTAAATTAGGAATTAAATCATATCTGCGTTTCAGCTGTGTATCAACTGTTGCCCAAGCTTCACGGACTTGGTTGCGTCTGGCGACCAAACCATTATAAGTAGAGATGAAATATAATAGTACGATTGAAATAACAGCAATTGTTGTCCACATGATAAATCCTTTATTTTGTTACACTTATAATTGTAGGCTATAAAAAGACATATTTCAATATTTATAATAAAAAAAATCCCCCAAACGGGGGAAATGTTTTAGCAACCGCCAGTCATATTGCCAACGATTTTTGAAACTGAAATATCTTTGTGCAACAAGAAATTATATTCACAATTGCCAGATTTATAATGACCCATACATGCGCTTAATGTCAAAACAGCAAATAATGCCAACATAATTTTTTTCATGTTTTCTCCTTTTGTGTTAGTCAACATAGTTTGATTATAAAATAAGATTTTATAGTTATCAAGAATTATATAGCATTTTTTACCCAATGTATATGTCGTCCACAAACAAAGATAACATCAAATCTTGCATTACCAGTCCAACGGTGTTTTGTGATATATGTTTCTGCAGCACGACGCAGGCGTACAGCTTGTTTAGAAGTGATAGCATCCCAAGCATTTTGAACTGTTTTACGATTTTTTACTTCGATAAAAATCAGAGTGTTTTTATGTTTTGCAATAATATCGATTTCGGCACGATTAGTGTTGCGTCCAGTGATATACCTAGATTTAACGATTCTGCAGCCGTGTAATCGCAAGTACATTCGCGCAATAAACTCTGTGAACAGACCTTTGGTATAAGAAGTCTTAGAAAGCATAAGGTTTTGCCTTAAAGTTCTCACGCGCATCCTGAATGTTTTTTGCGTGGTCAGATGCGTTACGGCCATTATCAACCAAATCCAAAGCACCATAATAAGCTGTTAACATCGGGTCGTATGCATTGGTGCTTGAAATCCATTTGTCAGAACCCGAGTTAGGTGCACCGTACTTATCAAGTACATTTTGCCAAAAGGCCAAGATTTTATTTTCGCGTTGGCGTTCAAATTTTTCTGCATCGCCTTCTTGTTCGTTAACATCGTTATTATAAACTATGCGCCACACACGATTGTCCGAAGCATTACTTGTAAAATAAACAACAATAGTTTCGCCGGTGTTTTCGCGTACCAAGTGAAGTTCCGAGGCATATAATAGACCACGGCTACGGGCCAGCGAATTTATACATTTTTCCAATTCGTTTGAAATAACAGAACCTTGGTTGCGACATTCGTAATCAAGATTATATTTCCAATCTTTGTGTATCGTATAAATTATGCTATTTTTTTTGCGTGGGATATACAGACCTTTGTTTTTGAAAAATAATGTTTGCAGGTCTTCAAAAGACATTCCCAACATAATACCAGCAATATCAAACGTACTAACATCTACAATGTCAGCATCATCGTTCAAGGTTACTTCTTCTTGTGTGATATCAGCATCACCGCTGTCTGTGATTGCATAATCGTCCATTTCAAAAGCTGATGCCAATGTAGCATTTGGCATTACAAATGCAATTATAAAACTGATTAAGATAAAAAACTTATGCATCATCTTT
>JAFZHX010000013.1 GCA_017554665.1 Alphaproteobacteria bacterium | reverse complement strand
TTCGTGAAAACAAAGAGGCTATTTTAACCACAATATTCGAAGTATTAGAAAACAACTATCCTGACATACATTTGCATTTGTCAGACATAAAAAAACAAGCCGAACACATGGGGCCTTATTCCTTCTTTTCATATGTATTAAACAACAATGGTATTAAACATAATTTTATTTCTGCTCTTGGCAACCAAGTTATCGATCCGCTGGAAGAGTTTATGACAATATGCTTATCTTATGAAAGAACACAGCCCGGAACTTTATATCATTTTATCAAATGGTTTATCACAGGCGGCAGTGAAGTTACACGCGACATGGACGCATCTAATGGAATCAGAATTGTAACAGTACACGGCAGTAAAGGTCTAGAATCGCCAGTAGTATTTTTAATCGACACAATACACACACCAAAAACAGACAAAATCACCACTATCACTTCTGGCGATACACCAGTATGGTTGTGGGCACCGCGAGGCGAAGGAAGTACTGCATATTCAAATACAGTTGAACAGCAAAAACAATTACAAATCGCAGAATATTATCGCTTGTTATATGTCGCTATGACTCGCGCAAAAGACGAATTGTACATACACGGCTTTACACCGGACAAAAAACCACCAGAAGAAGCATGGCACACACAACTTTGGCGCGTTTTAGCATCAAACGACACAAACACAAGCTATATCAGGATAACAAATGACGACATTAAATGATATTTTAAAAACAAAAACACAAACAAAACAAGCAACAGACACTGGCACTAAAACACACCTGCTGTTGCAACATATTGTTATCGACAATGATATAGAACAAGGCAACGAAACTATTGTCAAAAAAATCAAGCAAAATCCTGTGCTAATACAATTCTTTAACAAAGACTCCAAGACCGAGGTTCCTATCGCAGGAACCATTAACGGAAAGTTTATAAGTCGCAGAATAGACAGACTAAACATTAACAAAAACAAAAAACATATCGATATTATCGACTACAAAACAGACACAACCCCCGAAGCTTATCGTGCTTTATATATCGCACAAGTTCGCGAATACACCCAATTATTAAAGGCAATACATCCAGACTTTACCATAAGCACATATATATTATGGACACATGATTTTTCACTGGAAAAAATAAGTTAAAAACAAGTATAATTCACGCATGTTAACAAATCTAAACATTTCAAACATAGTATTAATCGAAAAACTGAATCTAGAATTCGGGGTAGGTCTTAACATATTGACTGGTGAAACCGGCGCAGGTAAAAGTATTTTGCTGGACGCATTATCATTAGCATTGGGCGCCCGTTCTGACACAGGATTAATAAGACACGGTTGCGACAGCGCTTCGGTATCCGCTACCTTTGATTCTGTGCCAGAGATCGCAAAAGCAACATTAGCAGAGTTTGACATAGAACACGAAGACGGTTTAATACTGCGCAGAACATTGGGCGTTGATGGCAAAAGCCGTGCGTGGATAAACGACATTCCTGTATCTATAAAAACATTAAAACAGATTGGGGATACATTGATTGAAATTCACGGCCAATTTGCAAACCATACGCTATTAAACCAATCTACTCATCGCACAACTCTTGATTTGTTTGCACAAAATAATATCAATAATTTCAATTCATTACTAACAGAAGTTAAAGTTAAATACAAACAATATAACGAAGCAAAAAACCGTCTTAACGAACTACAAACAATGTTAGAACGCAGTGCGTCTGAACGCGATTTTTTAGAACACAATGTAGCTGAATTACGCAATCTAAACCCAAAAGTCGGCGAAGAAGATGAACTTGCTTCCAAGCGCGCAATTATGATGAACGCTGAAAAAAATACTGCAATACTAGGCGAAGCTATCAGCGCACTAAACCCACACGGTAATTCTATTGAATCACAGATTTTTTCTGTTGCACACATCCTAGAAAGAATTAAAGGCGAAGAAAATCTATATCAAGCCCAAATCGATAAGCTGTATGATATTGCAGAATCTATCGCACAAATCACACAAAGTTTAGAACCTGAAAACACCGATATCGACGATTTAGACTCTATTGAAGAACGATTGTTTGCAATTCGCGCAGCCGCGCGCAAACATCGTGTTTCCGCTGACGAGTTACCAGAAAAACTTGCACAAATGTCAAAACACCTAGACACAATCGATAACTCTGACACTGAATTACACAAACTACAGTCGGCTGTAAAAGTATTCTATACAGAATTTAACAACGCATCACAGACACTACACAGCGCACGCAAGGAAGCAAGCGACCTATTGCGTCAAAAATTATTAACAGAACTACCAGAGTTGAAACTTGGTTCTGCTGACTTCGAATTAGAATTTACAACAACAGACCCTAGCTCTTATGGTACGGACGACATTACATTTATGATCAAAACCAATCCAGGCTCGCCATTTGCACCTTTGCACCGCGCTGCATCCGGTGGCGAACTTGCTCGTTTAATGCTTGCAATGCGCGTGGTACTGACTGGCACAAACGATGCACACACATTTGTTTTTGACGAAGTCGATACAGGCATCAGTGGCGCAACAGCTTCTGCAGTTGGCAGTAGATTAAACCGCCTTGCCGCATCAAACCAAGCATTAGTAATTACTCATTCTGCCCAAGTAGCAGGCTTTGCCGATCGCCACTACAAGATTTCCAAATCTGTTGAAAACGACAAGACTATAACATCCGTTCACGAAATATCAGATACCGAACGCGTAAATGAAATTGCGCGCATAATCAGTGGGGCAGAGATTACAAGCGAATCAATCACAATGGCAAAAACGTTGATTAAATAAAAAAATACCCAAACGGGCGTTTTTTAATTGGATTTACATTTAAACATTTGTCTTATTTTATCAAAAAAACTATTTTATCTCGGACACAAGCAACTTTTGCAGCATTTGTATATTTTTTATTCAACGAACTAAAAATTTTATTATAAAGACACAATCTAGGTTGGTAAACGTTTTGTTTTTGGGTTTATATGTTAATAACGCCATCTGCGAATTCAATTGTTGCAGGCGAACCACCATCAACACTGCTGACGATATTGTTATTCACATCTCTAACAATTGCATAACCGCGCGCCAAAACATTTTTATAACTAAGCGAGTTCAACATTTGTCCCGCATGATTCAAAGACTGATTTAAAATCAAAATACGATTTTGAAGAATATTTGGAAACGCAGAAACATTATCAAGCTTTTGCTGAGCCGCAGCCACCTTGGTATTCATAATAATATTCAAAGTACGACCCAAGTCATCCAGTCGCTGCGTATATTCCATCAAAACCTGTTTTGGACTTTTGATATTTATTGATTCTATCCGCTGTTTTGCATTGATTAAACGAGTTGTAAAGTTACCAGACAGTCTGACCCACATATTATCTAATTCCTGAATCAGAGATAATTTTGTAGGCACCACAGCTTCGGCCGCACCAGTAGGAGTAGGCGCACGATAGTCAGCAGCAAAATCAATCAGCATCCAATCAGGCTCATGCCCGACCCCCGAAATCAACGGAATTTTACTAGCAGCCGCAGCACGCACAACAATCTCTTCGGAAAAAGGCAACAGGTCTTCCAGTGACCCACCACCGCGTGCGACAATAATGACATCGACATTTTGCATGCGGTTAAAGTATTCTATGCCGGCTGCGACTTCGGCTGCGGCAGTCGTACCTTGGACTGTTGCAGGATATAACAATACATGCACAGGAAAACGTTCACGCAGTCTATTTTGAATATCTTGGAATGCAGCACCCGTTGGGCTGGTCACAACACCGATTGTTTGCGGTAATTTTGGTAACGGCTTTTTGCGTGATTCATCAAACAGACCTTCGCGTGCCAGTTTTTGTTTGCGTTCTTCCAGCATTTTAAGAATTGCACCAACGCCCGCCATTTCAATTTCGCTTGCGATAATTTGATAATTACTGCGGGCAGGGTATGTTGTAAAACGTCCTGTGATAATAACCTCTAACCCATCTTCCAGTTTAAAATTAAGCGGTGTGCCACGCCAAACGATTACAGATATAGCAGCCCCTGAATCTTTGATTGTCATATAAATATGTCCAGATGTGGCACGTGTGATTTGTGATAATTCACCACGAATTTTAATGCGTGGAAATGCTGTTTCAACAACGTTTTTCAACAGTGCAGATGCGTCTGATACACTGAAAATCATATCGTCTTTTACAAAAGGTTCTGGTTTTTGCATCATATTAAGATTGTCTGTCTAAATGTTTTTTTACAAGTCTTATAAACTCTGTTTTATTTGGTGTTCGCATATCTTTTATGGAACGGTTTATAGGTGTGCCTAAATTGTAAGGGACATCCAGTGGTGCGAATTGGTCGCCTGTTGGATCAAATGCTTCGTCAGAGAATTTATTGCGTAAAAAGACCACGGGTGCATGTTCCCATGTTCCTAGTTTTATCGCAGAAGGGTCCCAAACAGATGCTCCTCCGTACAATTCATAAATACATATGCTGGATAAAGCACAAAAGCCTTTTGCCCAAGGTGTAAAGCCTTGAAATTGTTGTGTGCCAACAAAACGGTTTCTAAATTTATTGTCTGCATACAGTGTACGCAAGGCGTATGTAATGTCGTGCAAAGTGTACTGTGCATCAAACATCTGTAATGAAAAAGAATCTATAACAGATGCCTGTTTTAACAGTTTTTGTGTTGCTAAATCATAACTCTTTTTATAGTCTTCCATGTCGTTAAAAATTGTATCATAAAATATATTTTGGTTCAATCTGCAATTCTGTTAGTGGGCCGTATTAAGCGTATGCAACAGGTTTTGTTAGTTGCTCTTTGGTAGTTGGTTGTTCAAAATTTTCATCACATCCATCCCCAGTGCGTGCGTAAAACGTACTGCGGTATCACGTGCGTCACGCGTAATCAATGCAGGTCGTCCCATATTATATGGTATTTTTGATGTTTCAAATTGATATTGGTCAAAAGTTAAATCTAATGCACGCCCAGTTGGTACATGAACAATATAATAATGTGGTCCATAGGTCCAATTTTCATCAATGTATCGCAGTTGCCAGTGTTCTGGTTTATTCATAAAAGACACAAAACTGACGCTGGATGCCTTGCAAAAGCCACAAGAGTCACATAAAAACTGTTTGTAACCAGTTCCCAGTACAGGTGAAAATGTTGCATGTTTAACAGATTCTTGTTTAAAACTGTCGCGGAACAGCAAAATAAAATTTTTAACCTGCAAGCGTTCGGTCCTTTCTAAATTCATAGAATCGATTTGCTTTATCAAAGACCGTGTCGCATTTTCAAAATCGCGTTCTTTGTTTTTATTC
>JAFZHX010000012.1 GCA_017554665.1 Alphaproteobacteria bacterium | reverse complement strand
CGCGTTCTTGAAGTGTCGCTTCTTCTACCCATTGACCACATGTTACTGTCTTGTCCATCTTGAAATAACGAACAGGCATATCAGATAAATCAACACTACTATCGCTGGAAGTTAAGTTAACGCGCACATAGCATGCGTTGTTACCAGGATTCACAACATCTTCGACCATAGAGGCATAATTACTTGTATTGCTATTAATAGATGCATAAACAAATGTGTTGCCGGTTGCTAAATTATTCGCCAAACAGGCTTCTTTTTCTGCATTTACAGTTTCTGAAATAGCGCTATCAGCCTGTTGAGTTACACTGTCTGTTTTCTGTATCGATGTATTGGCAGATTGAGTAGCAGAGCTTGTCTTATGTGCCGAAGCAGCACCAAAGGCACGATACGCAACAGAACTGGCCCGCGGACTTTGTTTAACAAAAGCTGAAGTAAGTGCACCATCGCTTCTAGCAAAAACAGGCAGTGTTAACATACTTAACAACATACCAGAATATAAACGTTTCATGTCCCCTTCCTATTATAATATATGATCAGTATATTATATTTGTTAATATAAAAGCAAATGTTTTTGCACTAAAATTTAACAATTTTTTTTGCACATTTCCGCACAGGTATATAAATAGCAATCAATACTTTCCACTGTTATATAAATTCCACTCGTTTTGCCTGCGGTTAATTAAACCATTTGATACTTTTCCCTAGGTGCGATTCCAAGCTTTCCATGCTGATTCCAAATCTGAATAAACCGTACTATGAAAATCTGGATTGTTTATATATTTTACAACTGTTGAATTTTTGAAAGTATCTGCACCAATGTTATATGCCAAAGAAACCAGGCATCATGTTGAGTTTGCGACATTTGTGCTGTAATGTTGTCTTGTACGGCGTGTTCTGCCGTGGCTATATCAGACCGTAATAACGCAATCGCCTGATGTGCTGTGATTCCGTTTGTAAAATCTTCACCCGGCTTTATCAAATACCCATAACCAATTGTTGCACCCGCTGGCAATGCTGCACCCGCAGACACAGCCCTGCCCGTAGCATCATCATAAACAACATGAGTTTTGTTAAGCTTGACCGAGCCTTCTAACTTTTTCAACCATTCGACACCTTTATCACTCATTTTCATACTGCTTTACTTTTGTTAAATAAAAAAATGCCGCAAATGCGGGTAATAAAAAAGACGACCGGCAAGCGGTCGTTGAATTTCTGGTGGGGACACAGGGACTCGAACCCTGGACCCAATGATTAAAAGTCATTTGCTCTACCAACTGAGCTATGTCCCCAAAACCGGACCCGGAAAGCAAGAATTTGCATTCTGTTTCCGCGGTTCGGGGGAAATTTTGACACAAATAAAAACAAAAATCAAGAAAAAATACTATTTTTTTTCATTTTTTATTTTTTATGACTTCTTTGGCTTTTCAACACCCGATAAATGCTTGTCTATATTCAAAGCCGCAACAGTGTCGGAATCTAGCCAATCAAGGACTTTGCCCGTTATCGCTTCTATGTACTTCGCAGAAATATGACGGCTTTTGTGAAACCTGTTCTCGTTTATAAAATGAGCTATGGAACGAGCAAGCGATGATAATATTTGCACTTGCTCTGCACTCAATACATCTGTTTGGCTGTTACGATATAATAATGTGTCTAGCTCGTCATGATATGCGCGCATCTTGTCAATTGTGCTTTGACTTACCTTTAGCCGAGCCGATATTTCAGATGCACGCCACGATAACATACGGTTTATGTTTTCAGATGTAGCCTTGGTGCGTACAGATAACATTTCTCGTAACGACAATATCAAGTTTAACATCAAATCGTTTAGCCTGTCCGATATGCTTGTCGCTATGTGGTGTTTCATCTTGCGATTAATGCGACTGTTCGTATAGTCGTATAATAAAAATACTAATGGTATCGATAATAATGATGCTGATACATTAATTACTAAATCGCGAATGTTACTGTTGGGTGCACTGTCTATGGCCCCTGTATATAAAATTATGCCGCCCGCAATGGAGAGCAAATACGGCAAAGACTTTAAAAAAATGTCGCGAATGCTGAGTTTCATAACATAAATATAACATACTTTCGCGGCAATGCGTACAAGAACACAAACCTAGTCTTCATCTTCAAACTGCAACAATGGGCATTTATTGCTAACTTGAGCTATTGCCCAGCAAAATACAAACAATAACAAGGTACCAAGTATAACTATGCTATAACGCCAGCTGCCCATCATAGAGCCAAGACCAACAATTCCACATACTGCGATATAAATGCAATAGTTTATAGTCGTATACAAAGACAAAACAACAGAACGATGACGCGATGGTATCATGTGCTGCAACCTTGAATATAACAGTGTGTATGTTCCATAAAACAAGATATAACCAATACCCAACAGCCACAAAAAGCCAACTTTATATATCAGCCCGAAAATCATATAGCTCATACCAACTGCGGCAATCGCAAAGTAAATAAATCTGTCTGACATATTCTTGAACTTGTACGCAAAACGCTGTCCCACTGTTGCACATCCTAATAAAAACAGTGACATAAAACCTATGTACTCTGTCGGAATACCAAGTTGCAAACCAATTGGGCTTAAAAAGTCATCTAAATACGGTATATTGGCTGCCAACAATGCCAAAACCATTGTCGTCAACAAGCAAGGAATCTGTAAGCAAACGCGCATTCCTGTACGAAATAGTTTTCTGAAGGGTACCGTTTTGGCGCGAATATGCTTAGGCGGAGTGTACTTTATCATCAGCAGACATATTATCGACATCACAATCGCCGCAACAGATAGCCAAGTTACCCAACCATAGCCAAGAAACATCAGCAAAGAACCAAAGGCTGACAGCGCAACACCTATGGATTCATATGTAGATTTGCGACCCAAAATTCTAGTATATTCGTCCCCCATACCATTGGCGGACACAGAATCATATAGTAACCCTTCGAACGCAACACTACGAAAACCTGTTTGAAGTCCCCATAAAATCATACCTATTACAAAACCAAAATATGTTGGCCAAAACAGCCATAATATCACAGCGACTATTTTTAAAAACTGACCAAAAATCATGGAATATCGCTGACCTATGTGATTTGTTAAAAACGCAATTGGCATCTGCCCAAAAATAGTTGCCACAGCAGACACAATGAACATTGTGGATAACTGCAAGTCCGTCAAACCGTTCTGTAACATAAAGATAGAATAAACAGGTGTTAACAATAAAAACTTGTTAAAAAAAGCAAAACCATATAAAGAAACAAGTAACCTTGTCAGCATTCTCTCCTTCTTTCCAGAAACATTATATACTTTTTGCCTAAAATGTATAGCAAATATTGATTTTTTTTGATTTTGTACTATAATTATGTAGATAAGAGGTGATGATATGGCAGAAGTAACATACCAAGATTTTATGCTACAGTTTTTTAGACAGTTGCGCTTTAACAATATGCCACCTGAATATCGTGCGCGTTTTGACGAATTCAACAAAAACAATAACCTGACCGATATTCAACGCAGATGGAAAGAGGACTTTCTTGACGCAGACGGTAAAAACATTGAAGAGCCAGACCCAAACGGCGATAAATATCATCTGAGTGATAAAGAATGGGAAAAGATGTATTTAGAGTTTCAGCAGGCTTTTCAGAGCATGCATGAAAACCGCGACCAACTAACTAATACTGTTGATTATGATAACAAGCATAATGATAATGCTATTGATGTCTTGAACGAATATTATGGTTTTAAACGCTTGTTTGGCAAACTGGATATTAGTGAAGAGGCGCAAAAAGAAGTTGAAAGCCTGAATAAACTTCTGGAAAAACACAGAGATTTGTTGGAAATGAAATTCCGTGATTGGGGTGTCGCGGATGACTATGACGAACTGTTAAAGGGTATAAAAAACGAAAAATATAAGTCTGATCCAGAGTTTAAAAAACAATTACGCAATATCGCTTTGTATCTTAACACCTACACAACCGACCAAGGATATGCGCAACAAGATCCTTCTATTCTAACCGCATTAGGAGAACTGAAATTCCCAGAAATTCAAAAAGGGTTGGAATCTAAGCCATCTGCGGAAAATATCACAGAGTTTAAAAAGGAATATAGCAACCTTTTGCGTACATATATGTACAACAAAAAATTCCGTGCAGCCTTTCCTTCGGAAAAAACGAAAACCGCATTCGAAAAGTCAGAACGCCAAGTTGCATACGATGACCAAAACAGCGATGACTACCTTCCACCTAAACGTGATGATGAGCTGAACTTTATGCAGCATATATCAAGATTTGTATCTGATACATATGCTGACACATTAGAGAAATACTTCAAGTTCAAAGGTAATCGTCATTTCTTTAGCCCAGAAGCTAAACAAATCGTTGGAGCTATTCATAAAGCAAAAATCAAACCAACTGATGGTTTGGATGCCGTACTAAGCAAAGCATCTGAAATTCAAAATGGTTTAAAATTGAAATCTCATGAAGCTGCTTCTCACTGTAAGTGGCTCATCAGCGTATTAACAGATATTAAAAGCACTATGCCAGAAGCATTCAAAGGCGCACTCAGCAACGGTAGAAAAATGCGCGCTTTGGTAGAGCAGATAATTCTAAAAGCTGTTGAAAAAGGAGATATCAAGCAGGCAAAAACTGCAATGGAAGTTTTATCCGTTATTAAATACGGATTTACAACCAGCAAAGTTATGGACGCATTGAAGAATGAAGAATTTACTTTGATGTCAGACACAAAGCTGTCATGGAATAAAACCGAAGGGATGCGTTTCATTACAAATGCAATGGACAAAAGTATTAAATTCGCGTTTATGGGTATCGGATACGGCGTTACAATAGCTGGTAACGCTTTGTGGCTGTCAGGCAGCAAATTCAGAGGAAAACGCGGCAAAATGACAAATGCCCAAGAAGCTTGGGAAAAACAAAACCAAGCAGACAAAACAAAAGCGACACAAGATAGAGATACAAAAAATCCTATTGATGAAAAATATATCGCAGATGAAGAAAAACGCAGGGATAAAACAAAAATAACTGACGATAATCTTCAAGATAAAAAAGATACCCTGAAAAAGAATCGAAATACCGAAAAGAAAAGAAAAGAAAAATACGAAGACGCAGAAAAAAAATTCCAAACAGCAGGACGTGCATTAGCAGAAGTAGATGCTGTAATAAAAAAGTACAAAACAGATTTACCTAATGAAATCAGCGGTCTGACAGACGAAATCAAGGAGTTGAAAGATCAATGCAAAGATATTGAAACTCAACTGACTGCTATTCCTACCCCATACGCCAATGCATTGGAAGAAGCGAAAGCGCAACAACTGCAACAACAATATAAAGAGTTCCAAAGCGAGATTTCAAAAAAGCAAGAAACTCTACAAGAAAAGCAAAAAGAGAAGGCAGCAGGAGAAGCACCTGGTGGTCCATTGGAAGCAGCTGAAGCAAAACATGATGGCGCGTTAAACGATTATACTTTTGCGGAAGGCAAATTCACATCCGCAAAAAAGAGCTATGAAAACATACACAAGAGCAACGAAAGACTTGAAGACAGAATTTTTCAGTTCGAAGACGCATCTAAAAACATCAAAAATCTGACCGAACAAATCAAAAGACGCAATGAAGTTGTTGACAAGTGGGATGATAAACACAAAGACAAATTTAAAGAACTGATGGCACATTGGGACAAACTGGAAACAGGTCGTGGCACTCTTACAGGCCCTATGTACAGTTGGTTTAAATTGAGCGAAAAGGGTGCACAGAAAAAGTTCGACAAGAAAAAGGACAAGATGTTTGCAGACTATTTGGCAGACTATCAATACAGATAGTCGGCAAAAGACACCTTGATTTTTTAGCTGTTTTGTGCTATAATAAAAACACTCGCTACTGGTTACAGTGGCGTTTGTTTTTTATAACCTGCCCTATCTTTATGGCGGGTATTTTTTTAGCTAAAACAACTTTAATAAAAAGGATTTCAATATGACACGTGTACTACAAATTAGACGCGGCACTGCCGCTGAACATGAAAACTTTGTCGGATTGCCCAGCGAAATAACAATGGACACAGATACAAAAACTATACGTCTGCATGATGGACAAACACTTGGAGGAATCGCTAGCAGAAATGACAAAGCTGGATATACAACAGGTGATGATGTTTGGGCTTGGGGTATCGGCAACCGCGCCAACCCAAATCCTCAACCTTTTCACGATAAAGGAGGTTTGCATATCAGACTAATGATAAACAACGAGGCTTTTTGGGTTAATCACAAGGCCAATTGTACGCAAACTGATATCACAGATACAAATTGGCGCATTTTATACCGAGTTTACTGTTGAAAATAAAAAATACCTTTGCTATGCTTGGGGCGAAGAAAAAAGGATGGCACATGTATATACTTGCACTTAACTGTGGTTCTTCGTCCCTGAAATATCAGGTTTTTGACGCAGAAACAAAAACAGCTGTCGTTGGCGGCAATGTTGAAAAAATCGGTCTACCAGATTCTTTTGTAACCCAAAAATATCCTGATGGCACAAAACAAAAGAAAGAAACTTCTATGCAAAACCATGACGAAGCATTAAATGTTGTTTTGTTTATGTTGCGCGAAGCTTCTATTGACTTGAACGAAATCAAAGGCGTTGGTCATCGCGTTGTTATGGGTGGCGATAAGTTTGCTTCTTCTGTAGAAATTAATGACGAAGTTATTAAAACAATTGATAAACTATCACCTTTGGCTCCGCTGCATAACCCACCTGCTTTGCGCGGTATTATGACAGCACAACAGTTGTTGCCAAACGCAAAACAAGTCGCAGTATTTGATACAGCATTCCATCAAACAATGCCTGACTTTGCATATCGCTATGCAGTTCCACAGGCATGGTACACACAACTGGGTGTTCGTCGCTATGGTTTCCATGGAACAAGCCACTTGTATGTTTCAAAACGCGCTGCAAAAATGTTGGGCAAAGATGCAAAAGATTGCAACTTTATCACAATGCACATCGGTTCAGGCGCATCTGCAACAGCTATTCGCAACGGTGTTTCTGTTGATACATCTTTGGGCATGACTCCACTGTCTGGCTTGACAATGGGTACACGTCCAGGTGATTTGGACCCAGGTGTTGTTCTGTATGTAATGGAACAATTGCAACTGTCTCCTGCACAAATGCAAACTCATTTGAGTAAAGATTCCGGCTTGAAAGGTATTACAGAATGCTTTGTTGACCGTCGCGATGTAGAAGAAAATAAAACTACAAACGATTTGTGCCGCTTGGCCATTGATACCGAAGTACACAATGTTAAAAAGTACATTGGTGCATATATGGCTGAACTGGGTCATGTTGACGCAATCATCTTTACAGCAGGTGTTGGTGAAAACGATGAATACTTGCGTGAAAAGTTCTGTACAGGTTTGGAAGAACTGGGGGTCAAACTGGATGTCGAAAAGAACGCAAAAACTTTGGCTCGCTTGGGTGTTGACGAAACAGAAATCAGCACTCCGGATAGTAAAGTAAAAATCTTTATGATTCCAACAAATGAAGAATTGGTTATCGTAGAAGATACTTTGGCTATTATGAACGGCACATATAATCCAAACCACTTGGAAATGGATTACAGCTTTTCAAAGTAAAAAATAAAATCCCCCGTTTGGGGGATTTTTATTATTGAATCCTTAGGCTTTTTTCACTAAATTTAATGTATATGAAAAAAGAACTGATAGATTTTTTAAATACAGACCTGCAATTTATCAAAGGTGTTGGACCTGTCTTGGCTGCACGACTGGAAGAACTGTTGGGCGGACGATGTGTGCTGGACTTTTTGATGCACAGCCCTTCTTATGTACGCGCACGGGGTATTACCGAAAACATCCAAGATGCAACACCTGGGACTTCACTTACTATTCCTTTGCAAATTAAATCACACAAACGCGGCGGTGGTTTTGCCCGTGGTCGCAGAAGACCAACGCAAGTGATTTGTAATGATACTGTGGGAAATAGTGTTGTTATTCAATTCTTTAATTCAAGCTTTCTTGATTATTGGCTAAAGAAACTGCCGATTGGTGAGTGGCGTATGATTTCTGGCAAACTGGAGGCGCATGGCAATAAGCCAACAATAAATCACCCTGACTTTATAGAAGAAATGCAAAATGCCTCTAAGATTCCAGCTGTTCAAGCAATATATCCTTCGGGTGAAGGATTAACACAAAAAGTATTCGCAAATATACGCGATCAGATATTTAATACTTTGCCTGATAAAATTCGTGGCGAAACAGACGAACGAATTTGTGAATTTTTTGATGCTTTGCAACATATACACTTTCCACAATCTGATAATGACTTGATGCCAAACGCAACTTATATGTCCAAGCTGGCATATTGCGAACTGTTGGCGCATCAGGCTGCAATCGTTATCAGCAGAAAAAATAGAATTGATGCGCGCAACCGCAGAACTGTTCGACCACAAAAATATAGCTTGATGGATAAATTCTGGGCAACCGTCCCTTATGAATTAACTGGGGCACAAAAACGCACTTGCGATGAAATCTTTGCAGATATGCAAAAAGATATTCCTATGATGCGCCTGGTGCAAGGCGATGTGGGCAGTGGAAAAACTATTGTAGCAATGACTGCCGCTGTTAAAATGGCAGAGTCTGGCGCACAAACTGCTTTATTGGCTCCAACAGATACATTAGCACAACAACACTTTGCAAAATTAAAGCCTATGTGCGATGAAATAGGAATTGTGTGCGAATGCCTGACTGGGCGCGACAAAGGGGTCGCCAGACGCGAAAAACTTATATCTTTAAAGTCAGGACGAACAAAAGTTATTATCGGAACACACGCATTGTTTTCCGAAGATGTAGAATATAAAGACTTGGGCCTGGTAATAATTGATGAACAGCACAGGTTCGGTGTGGCACAACGCGAAGCTTTGCGCCAAAAAGGAAACAACCCTGATTTGCTAGCCTTGTCTGCAACCCCTATTCCACGAACTTTATCTATGACCATATACGGCGACATGGATGTTTCTATTATCAATGAAAAGCCGGCAGGTCGAAAGCCTATTAAAACTTCTAAAATATCAGTAAGGCGCATTAACGACTTGGTCGAACGAGTAAAACTACAAATAAATGACGGCGCAAAAGTTTTTTGGGTCTGCCCATTGGTTGAAGAGTCTGAAAACGATAATATCGCAACCGCAGCAGAAGCAAGACATAAAATGTTGTGCGAACATTTCCCTGGTGCAGGTCTGGTACATGGGCAAATGGATAAAAAAGAACGCGATGCTGTTATGGAAACTTGTGCAGACAATAATTCTGATATGAACCTGCTGGTTGCAACCACTGTTATCGAAGTTGGGATCGATGTTCCGCGCGCTTCTATTATCGTCATAGAAAACGCAGAAAGGTTCGGTTTGGCCGCTTTACACCAGTTACGCGGGCGCGTTGGGCGCGGCAACACACAATCGTATTGCGTACTGTTGTTTGGTTATAATGTTAGTGAAGACGGATTAAAGCGTCTTGATATACTGTGCGAAACTGATGACGGCTTTGTTATCGCTGAACAAGACTTGATGATGCGTGGCGCAGGTGTTTTATTAGGCACACAACAAAGCGGTTGGTTGCATTATCACTTTGTTGACTATCGCGAACATAGGGACTTGTTCAAGTTGGCATCAAAGGCAGCTCGTGATAATGATATAGATAGCTGGGTAAAAGATTTAATGTTTATCTTTAAACGAGGAGTGGTTCTTGGTGCGTAAGATATTTGCGTTTTTATTGGCTGTGATGTTTGCGTTGCCTTCGTTTGCAGCTTCTCAAATCAACGATACAGAAACAGAAAAACTGCTGTCAGAACTAATTGCTCCACTGGCCAAAGCCGCAAGTATTCCTGATGGGCGACTTAAAATACATATCGTAGATGATGACGACTTTAATGCCTTTGTTTCTGGCGGTGAAGATGTTTATATTTATACCGGCCTGTTAAAACAAATCAAAAGCACCAGTGCTTTGCAGGCGGTTATCGCGCACGAAATGGGACATATGTTGGGCGGTCATATGACACAAATTGCAGATCGTATGTCCGCTGAAATGAAGCGCACAATGTTAATCCAAGCCTTGGGCATTGGTCTTATGGTGGCCGGTGGCAACCCTTCTTTGGGTGCGGGTGTACTAGCTGGCTCTTCGGGGGTTGCACAACAGTCCTTACTTGCTTTTACTCGCGATGAAGAAAGAATTGCTGACAGTATGGGATTGGACTTGATGATTTCTGCAAAACAAAATACAGACGGTTTCGTAACTGTGTTTGAACAAATGCAAGAACAAACTGGTGTGATGGAAGCCAAGATAAACCCAAATCGTATTAATCACCCACTGACCGCAGAAAGATTGAATAATATAAAAGCACAAATAAAACAAAAAAATATAAAATATAACCAGTCCAACAATATCGCTTCTTCTAAATCAGGCGAATATGAACTGGTGCGCGCAAAGCTGATTGGTTATCTGGACACACCAAAATATGTATTGGAAAAATACCCTTACGTAGATAAATCAGACAAAGCTTTGTATGCGCGCGCAATCGCAAATATGCGAAACGGCAATCTGGATGCTGCAAAAATGGGAACACAAACATTGATTGCTAGACAACCTGACAATCCGTTCTTTTATGAACTGTTAGGCGATATAGAATACCAATTTGGTCATTATGATGACAGTGTAACCGCATACGAAAAGTCGCTATCTCTGTCTAAAAACGCACCACAAATACAAACTGCATTGGCACTGGTGCTGACAGAGCGCAGAAAACCAAATGATATACAGCGCGCAATTGAACTGTGTAAATCATCTTTGCTGAATGAACCGACAGCATTTACTTATTGGGTATTAGCACGCGCATACGGCGAAGAAGACACTGGGCGCAACGCATGGGCAATGGCAGAGTATTATCATATGATTGGCAAAAAAGACAAGGCAAAAAAATATGCCAAGACAGCCCAAAAGCGTCTTAAAAAAACCGACCCTGAATATATCAAAGCCGGTGATTTAATGCAAATCAAATAAACTATTTTTGTTTTTCCAAAGCGGCTGTTTGTATCTGTTGTTCGTTGAATTCCTTCAACATAGATTCTATATTATACATCTTACTCCACAAATCCCAATATTTATCTTTTGCTTCTTTTTGCTGCTGTAGCAATTTTTGAATCCTTGTACAACTTTTGTCTTTTTCAAGTTTTTCGTACATATCCCATCTTTGTTCCACCATCAAATCATAAAAAAGACCGCGTTCTTTTAAAATATCGTTTTTTGCTTTGTATAGCTTGTCGTGGATTTTGTCTATTTTTAATCTTATTCCTGCGAGTTTTACTTTTAACTTTGACAGTCTTTTTTTGCCTTGTTCTATTAAAACATTTTGCAGGTGTTCTGATACGACATCTCCAATCTTAAACGAACTAAATTCTGTTGGTTGGGTTCTATAATCTTTATGTCCTGATGACACATAAACTTTAAAACCATAAAAAGCAATTTGCGACCCCAGCATGCCAAGATCTGGATAGTTTTCATCAATAAAGTGCCCGTATTCATGAGATAAAGTCCCTATAAAATTTAAGAAGTCATAATGTTTATATTCAACTATCTTATTTGCTTTTCTCAAATATTGCCCTTTTAGACTATATCGTATGCGATTTCGTTTAAGCAGCCTTAAAAAATTTTTTACAAAGTCAAATTTATAGCGTCTAGCACTTTCGCCTTTGTATCTGTCTTGATATTCAATTTGCAAATCCGTATCTATATTAAAATATTTATTTATCCCATTGATAATTTTGCGTGCTAAATCTTGTCTTTCAGTTTCGCTAAGATCTCTAAAATTAAGCGCATCATCTATAATAGAATCATCTGAACAAATTATTTTTTCATATATCTTTGCTTGTTCATGTGCGCCACGTTCAATTTCTTGTTCGTTTATATAACTGCTCAATTTTTTGCGCAGTATATCATCAGATTCGCCATCTTTCTTATCTTCATATTCTTTAAATGCCTTGCCTGCTTCTAAACTAAAAGTAGAAAATTTGCCACCGATAGCTTTCAACAGTTTGGGATCTTGCTCAATCATTTGTGCAAACTGTTCCAAAGAAATATTTTTCGGCGCGTAAATTTCGTACGCTTTTTTAATTTTTTTACTTATTGTTTTTTGTGAATCACTCATATCAAAAACACCTATTCTTTCGAATTTTTTAATCGTTTTATTAACATATTTTCTACCGAATATGCAGAGTTTTCAGCAGGTGATTCTGTATGTTCCATACCTGATTTTCTTTCTATATGCTCTACCTGTGCGCCCAAAGCACCACGATTTGGGTGTTGATAATCCAGCGCATGTTGCATTTCATGCACAAATACAGATATCATCTCGTAGAAAAAGTCCGATTTATCAGGGAAATTTTTTCTAATATTATCAATATTAACATACACAAACGAAGTCTTTTTCGCATAAGGATGAGCATCCGGATTTTTTCTTACTTCTTCTATTATTTTTTGTCTTTCTGCATCAGATATATTTTTTGGAGCATTTAACATAAAACCTGATAAGTGAGTACCATCTCTGTATTTATCGTTTTCATGATTTACATTTATACCATCCCAGCTTGTAACAACACGCACTTCGATATCACAATCATTGTCTTCGCAAAAAGCGTGGCTTAACAGACCAAACAAAACCTCGTACGCAACTATCTCTTTTTCTGGTGTAGCATTACGAGCTGCTTTTATAAAGCTTTTGTTCATATCTAACAATTCAAGCCAATAATCAGACATTTGATTTGCTGTATTTGACAGGTTTGTTGTTGCTTGTTTGAATATCTCTGCCACTTTATGATATTGACCTGACTTTGCAGCCTTTGATAATTCTGGGTTAAATGTAGAAAACTGCCCCGATGAATCTAACAAACTTGGGTCTTGTTCGACCATTTTAGTAAACTGTTGCAAAGTAATATTTGCAGGCGCGTTCTTTTCATATACTTCTTTGATTTTTTCATTCATTGTTTTTTGTGAATCACTCATATCAAAACACCATCTTTATAAAGTTTTAAAAGATTGTTTGGCTAACATTTTTTCAAATTCTGCTTGTATTGCATAAGAATTATTTTCGGTTGCAACATCTTTGTACTGAACAGTTTTGCCACTTGTTTTTCTATCTATATATTCCAGCTGTGCGCCCAATGCAGTTTTGTTTGGATGCTGATAGTCCAATGCGTGTTGCATTTCATGAACAAGGCACCCCATCATTTTGCTAAAAAATTCTTCCGCAACAGGATAATATTTTTTTATCAGTCCAAGGTTAATATATACTTTTGAAATTTTAGCCGCATGTGGGTAACTATCAGGATCTTTTTGAAACTCTTGCATCATTTTATCTTCTACTGCTTTTGTGCAGTTTTTTGGAAAAAATATGGTGTACAAAGGCTGATGATACCCAAGCGAGTCATCTAAAGCCGACTGCTCTGGCTTATGTTCTGCTTGCGACCAATCTGTTATAACTTCCGTTAAAATTAAACATGAATTTTCTGCACAAAAATCCCTGCTCATTGTTGCAATCAACTCTGTATATGCTGCAGTTACTTTGTCTGGACTGGCATTTTGCGCTTTGACTACTAAATCATTATTTTTTTGCATTATTTCCAGCCACTCTTTTGCATATTTTTTCTTTAATATAGAAATATTTGCAGTGGCTTTTTGAAACATTTCTGGCAACTTGTCATGTGCTTTTGTTTTATACGCGCGACTTAGACCTCTATTAAAAGTGCTGAATTTTCCTTCCATATAATATAAATCAGGACTGAACGCAAATACAGATATCGGCAGATTTTTTGGTCTATAAGAATCTAATTTCGTAGCCAGTTTAAGCTTGAAAGCTAAATCATCTGCGGCATATTTTCCCGTTTGCAACAAGTCGAATACAACCCTGTCTAATTTGAAAATCTCTTTGATTGCTTCGATACGCTCTTCCTCTGTTTTGGCATACCAATACTTTTTCAAATTATCGATTACCTTGTATATATTTTCTATTTCAAAATCCTTTATCATACCCGTCCCTATATTTGCTTCTTGTGTGTAATTATAACATAAAAGCAACATAATTACTCACATTTCTTTGTTTTGTTATAACAAGATAAAAAAACGGCCATAACGACCGGCTTTTTATCTTGTTTTCTGAGCGATTTTTTCAACAGTAAATCTATAACCGTTGATTTCAAAAGACTTGCCTGCCATATTTTGCAAGTTTACTCTAATAAATACATCTTTGTACTGTCCCAATAAAGGTTGCAAATGCACATGATTATCCGCAACAGTATGTAAGCTTCTGGTCATTTCACGAGACACAAAATAATCATACTTACAATTCTTAGAAATCAAGTTCCAAGGCGACGCATAACCATCATTGAACTTGATAGATGCCCATGCATTATCACCATTTTCAGCAACAGGATTTCCAGTTTTTCCGTATTCTCCATTTGTTTCAGAAGTTAAAACACGCACTTCTTGTACATTTGGATATTTTTCTTGTATTTTTTTAAAGCTATTTTGGATGGTTTCGCAACCGCCTATTTTTACACCACGATATTGCGTTGCAAGCTGTCCACCAACAAAAAAGCCATCAGATTTTATCGTAAGAAACTCTGTATTTGGAATATTTGTCATTTAACACCCTTTTATATCAGTTATAATTAACATAGATATTTGATATTTGCAATAAAAACCGCCCGATTGGGCGGTTTTATAATGGGGCGGATAACCGGACTGTAAATCCCCATATTCGCTGATGCTCTATGGGCCCCATTCACTACGTAAGGTTCGAACTGCGCTAACTCTTGTTCTCACCAACTGACGTTCCGAACCTGCGGTTCTCGTCCGAACCGCCATAAACAAAAAAATCGTCCCGTTTGGGACGTTTTATAATGGGGCGGATAACCGGACTCGAACCGGCGACATTTGGTACCACAAACCAACGCTCTAACCAACTGAGCTATATCCGCCATACTGTGGGTTCTGATACGAACCTGAGTTTCTTAGTGGTGGAGCTGATCGGACTCGAACCGACGACCCCTTGCATGCCATGCAAGTGCTCTACCAACTGAGCTACAACCCCGGTGTGCCGACACATTTTATATACTTTTATATTAAAAGTCAAATTATTTTGAGACAGAAAACAAAAAATCCCCCGAAACGGGGGATGTATTACTCGTTAGTTTTATTTATCTCTTCCATTTTCTTCTTAAAGTCTGAAACAGAAAATATTCCCAAACTCCGAGAAGCTTCTACCATTTTTTTTACTTTTTGAGCGTTACGCTCTTCTGCAGAAACAGATGCTTTATAATTCTCACTCAACATTTCATAACTTTCTTTCAGCTTGTTATAATGTTCTCTTATATTTTTTTCTTCAAGTTGAGCCATCTGCGTGTCAACTCTTGCACTATTCGCTTCTTTTTCTGCTTCTTGCTTTTGTTGTTCCAGTCTAGTAATAATCTCTTGTTGTTCTGCAATTTTTGCTTCCAGCTCTTTTATCTTAGCACTCTGTGGGTCTGGCATTTTAGCAACATATTCTTCTGGGGCGGCCAACAAAATATTTTCTACGACATATGCGCTGTCAACACTTTGAGTCAACTTATCATCTCCAAGCTCTCTGGCAGACTCTCTAACAGTAGCAACTATTAATTTTATAGTTTCTACATTTGGAGCGTCTTTGGACATTTCTGCAACAATTTCTTTGCGTGCCAACTTGTCCATATCTATAAACACTTGTTTCTTTTTGTCATTATCAAAACCCTTCTTTATCAACAATTGTGCCAGGTCGCTTGTGGTCGCCAGACTGCTGTTTGCACATATGATCGCGCCTTGGAGGCCAATATCACCATCTGCTTCAGAAATACACTTCGCAACGACATATTTTAATTTTTCATCTTGTAAATGTTTAAGCTTGCCAATCAACAACAATATTTCGCTTTTACCATCCGAACGGCTGCCTTCCGACAAGTACGCAGAAGAAAAGCCTTTTATTGCGTAATAAGCCCTGGCAACCAGTTTAAAACAGCCTAAGAACGCTACACTATCTGCATCATAAGGTCTTTGAGAACATTCTTCTATTTGACCTGCCAACTTAAGCAATTTTTCTGCTTTTTCTCTTTCTACTGGATTTTTCGTATTTTTAATACAATTTTCTAAGCCCTGCACTGAATTTACAAAACCTGCTTTTAGACTCGAGTCTCTTCTCCATTCGCCACGCCCATATCCATACATAAACCCATAAAGACCATCTAATCTAAAACCTTGCTCATTTTCAAACACTATGGACAGTAGCTCTTCCATTCCTACATATTTGTTTGTTGGCTTAACACTCATAATACATCTCCCTTATTTTTTTTAGAAATTGTATCATATTTGAGGCAACTTTCCTAATGGAAAAATTATCACACATTTAGCTTGCCAAATGTTAATCTTATTTGCTAATCTCTTTACATACCTTAAGGAGACATATATGGATTATCAATTATTAAAATCAGAAGTTGAACAGAAAACAGCACAAACATTAGAAGTTTTAAAAGGCGAATACGCAGGTCTGCGTACTGGTCGCGCTTCGGTGCACTTATTGGATGCTGTACGTGTACCTGTATACGGCTCTGAAATGCCAATCAATCAGGTTGCAACTGTTTCTACACCCGACAATCAGACTTTGTCTGTAACAGTTTGGGATATTACAAACGCACCTGCTGTTGAAAAAGCAATTCGTGATTCCGGATTGGGTCTGAACCCAATGACTGCCGGTGGTGTTATTCGCTTAAACATGCCACCTTTGACAGAAGAAAGACGCCGTGAATTGACTAAAGTTGCTGGTAAATACGCAGAAGAAGCAAAAATTTCTATGCGTAACATTCGCCAAGATGCTATGAGCAAAATTAAACGCGCCGTTACAGATAAAGAAATTTCCGAAGACGATCAACGCAAATTTGAAGAAGATTTACAAAAGGTATTTGACAAACGTGGCACAGAAGTAGATGCCATGGCCAAAGAAAAAGAAGCAGATATTATGTCCGTTTAACTAAAATCTTTGGGGAAATATCATGTTTAATATATTCAAAAAGAAACAAATTGTTGCAACAGAAGCCAACGCACCTAAACATATTGCTTTTATTTGCGATGGCAATCGCAGATGGGCTGAAAACCGTGGTTTACCTCCTTTGATGGGCCATCAAGCCGGTATTGCAAACTTTGAAACACTGGTTGACTGGTATATGAAGCGCGGTGTTACAACTATTACTTTCTTTGTGTTTTCAACCGAAAACTGGAGTCGTTCAAAAGATGAAGTAGATTTCTTGATGGAATTGTTCTATGAGGAAATGAAAAAGAACCTAAAGAATGCACTGGAAAAGAATCTGCGCTATCGCATTATCGGCACACGCGAAAAACTGCCAAAAAAATTGGCTAACATTTGCAACAAACTGGAAGAAGAATCAGCCGAAAACACAGGTGGAACAGTTGTGTTCGCTTTGAACTATGGTGGTCAGCAAGAAATCGTCGATGCTGTTAATATGGCAATCGCAAATGGCGAACCTGTTACACGCGAAACATTTGAAACATATCTTGATACAGGCGACTTGTTGCCAATCGACTTGATGGTTCGCACAAGTAATGAAAGCCGTATTTCTAACTTCTTGCTGTGGAAGTTGGCTTATGCAGAACTGTTGTTTATACCTGAGCACTGGCCAGAATTGGTAAAGAGTGAAAAGTTATGGCAGTTCACACTGGACGAATTTGCAAAACGCAATCGCAGATTTGGCGGTGGCAAAAAAGCTAACTATACTGGCAAGAAAAAATAAGTTCTAGTAGCAAAAGGAAGGAAAAACTATGTCAAACACAAAACTTCGCATTATCGTAGCAGCTGTTATGGTTTTGATTGCAGTTGGGGCCGCTATCTTGCAACACTTTAGTATCCCTGCTGTAAAATATCTTGGCATCGCAATTGCATTAGCAATGATTGTAGAATACATACTGTGCATTCGCAAAGCAGATAAACAAGTATTGCGTTCTAACTGGGCTATTTTTGCAGCATTTTTTGCGTTGCTGTGCCTTATGGGATTTTCAATCAATCTAGTTGGCGCACGCCCTTGGATTATCCTGTTGCTGTTGTTAATTATTTCTGCAGCCGACATTGGTGCTTGGTTCTTTGGCAGATTGATAGGTGGCGACAAAATGTGGGAAAGACTGTCCGCAAACAAAACTTGGGCTGGACAAATTGCAGGTATCTTATGCGGTACTTTTGCAGCTGTGCTGTACGGCTTGCTGGGCACTGATACATTTATGCCTCAGTTAATGTGGATTGGCATCAGTGTTGCTTTGCTGTCTCAATACGGCGATTTAACTGCAAGTTATATCAAACGCAAATTGGGCATCAAAGACTTTGGTACTATCTTGCCAGGTCATGGCGGTGTACTGGATAGATTTGATGGCTGGATTTATGCTTTGCCAATAATTTGGTTTATCATGCTATAAGTTACTAAGATAAAAGTAGAGGAAGGTTCAATATGAGTGTTTTAATAGCCATAGTAGCATTATTAGTCGTTCTGGGGATTGTTGTTTTTGTACATGAACTTGGACATTTCTTGGCTGCGCGTTGGGCGGGTGTTCGTGTTGATGCCTTTTCTATTGGATTTGGCCCTGCCATTATAAAATGGCACGACAAACGCGGTACTGTATGGAAAATCGCATGCTTACCTTTGGGTGGTTATGTTTCCATATATGGCCAAGAAGATATGTTTAATCGCAAAAAGTTTGCAGAACTGCCAGAAGACAAGAAAAAAGGACACTATTTGTCTGCACCTGCTTGGAAGCAGTTTATTATCATCGGTGCCGGTGTATTTATGAACTTTTTGCTGGCTTGGGCGATTTATACTTCGCTGTTTATGTTCCAGCCTCGTTTGGTTGGTAACTCGCAGTTGCCTGTGGTTGGTCAGGTTATTCAAGAATCTGTCGCTTTCAAAGCTGGGGTCAAGGCTGGCGATACAATCGTAAGAATTGATGATGAAAAAATATCGAATTGGGGTGATTTAATATTGGCCAAAGAATTGGCCGCAAATCGCGATGCTCAAGTTGTGGTTGTTCGTGGCGAAAAACTAGTTAACATCAAATTGGCACCTGCTGAAACTTGGGGCATGATTGCAGACGGTAGCAAACGCGCTGCACCACAACGCCAAGGCTTGTTCCGTGCAATGTATAGTGGCGCACGCAAAACATACTATGAATCAAAAACACTGCTTGTAGTATTGAAGCAAATTGTTACTGGTGAACGTTCTTCTAAACAGCTTGGGTCATTTATTACAATCGCTCAATACTCGGGCGCAGCAATGGTGGCAGGATTCTTTACACTGCTTAGCTTGATTGCATTGTTATCCGTGAACTTGGGTATATTGAATTTGTTGCCTTTGCCAGTATTGGATGGCGGTTATCTGTTAATACTGATTATCGAGGCAATTACACGCAGAAAACTGCAAGGACGCGGTATGGAAATCGCTATCATGGTTGGCTGGTTGTTAATCTTGGGTCTGTTTGCCCTGACCATGTGGAACGACTTGGCGCGCGTGTTTGCTTAAGGTCTTGGAGGTAAACATGAAGGTTTTAAAATTTGTCGCAGGCTTAACAATATCACAGGCATTAGAACAAGCATGTAATGCTGCATCACATGAACATCAAACTGTTTTGGCAGAAATAAATGATATTATGATGCCGGTCAGCAAAAATGATACACCTGATTCTTTGTTAAAAAAATATAAACAAAAATTGCAATTTAAATACGAAATAGAACAATTAAAAAAACAAAGACAAAAATGAAAAAAGTTTCAATATTTACTATCTTATCGGTATTTGTAAGTTTACCTGCATATTCTGCAACTGTTTCTCGCATCAATGTTACAGGCAATCAGCGTATGGACGCAGAATCTATTCGTATTTTGGCTGATGTAAAAGTTGGTGATAATGTCGGCGAAACTCGCAGTAATGAAATCGCAAAAAAGCTAGAACAAAGTGGTTACTTTTCTCGTATCAGTGTAAATATGTCAGGTGATACATTAAAGATAAATGTTACAGAATCACCTACTATCAATATGGTTACTGTCGAAGGCAATAATGAAATTTCGACAGATGATTTGAAGAAAGAAATAAAAACAAAAGAACGCACTTCGTATGACGAAACTGTTATTGGCGCCGATGTACAACGCTTGCTAACATTATATCAACGCAAGGGTTTCTTTGGCACAAAAATCGAACCACAGCGCATTAATTTGCAGGATAATCGTGTAAATGTTGTGTACGAAATTACCGAAGGTCATCCGACTTGGATTTCTGATATTAAATTCGAAGGTAATAAAAAATTTAGCGACCGCACTTTGCGTGGCGAAATATTGTCCCGCGAACATGCTTGGTGGCGTTTTATGACTCAGTTCGATACATTTGACGAAGATAGAATCCAATACGATGGTCAAATGTTGCGTCAGTTCTATTTACAAAATGGATATGCTGATATAAATATCACAAACATTAATGGCAAGTTCACACCAGATCGCGAATATTACTCTGTCGTCTTTACAGTTGACGAAGGTAACAAATATGACTTTGGTAATTTGAGTGTTGAAAATCCTTTTGATGATGTGCCAACAGATGTTTTAAACGATGCTATTCTTATGAAGGCTGGCGACACTTATAATGTTGACTTGGTTGAAAAAACAATGTCCGCACTGCGTAGCGCGGTTGCAGAATATGGCTATGCGTTTATCAATGTAGAACCTGTACCTACAAAAAATGATGATGCCAAGACGATTGATATGAAATTCAAAATTCAAAAGACCAATCGTATTTATCTAAACACCATCAACATCTTGGGTAATGTTCGTACTTTTGATGCAGTTATAGAACATTTGCTTCCTATGCGCGCGGGCGATCCTTTTTCTTTGCAAACAATTGAAGAAGGGCGTCAAAAATTAATGCGTACCAGATACTTTAAAGAAGTGCAAATGGTGCCAACACGTGTTGCAGATTCTAATATGATGAATCTTGATATCAAAGTCGAAGAACAACCAACTGGTGAATTGTCTGGTGGGTTTGGGTGGTCAAACATTAACGGCTTGATGATTGATGCTGGTATTACAGAAAATAATTTTATGGGACGCGGTCAGGTTGTACAAATACGCGGTTCTATCGCAGAATATCAAAAGCAAGCACTGTTTAGCTTTACAGAACCTTATTTGTTTGGTCGTCAGCTGTCCGGTGGCTTTGATGTTTCATATACTATGTATGATTATTCATCATTGGGCAGTTATGGTTATGATCGTGATTCTTTGTCTGTGTCTGGTCGTATGGGCTGGAAGCTTACAGACCATTGGACTCAAAATGTTAGATTGTCTGCAACTTTTGACCAAAACTATGACCTGTCCAGAGGTGGGTGGCAAAAGGCAAATCTGTACACTTTGAGCACGGGCTTTAGATATCATAATCTGAATACAAATTTTGAACAAAACACACATACTGGGGTGGTTGCAAATCTTGGCTTGGCATATACTGGTTTTGGCGGCACAGAAAGTTATATGCGTTACAGTGGCGATATTATCGGTATGGTTAATTTCTGGAGTGATAAGTGGCAGTTGCGTTCGTCATTAAACTTTGGCTATTTGCAGCCATTGGGAGGCGACTATATATCACGTGTATATCGTTACTTCTTGGGCGGTGAATCACTGCGTGGATTTGATGTAGCAGGTGTTGGTTCGCGTAACTGGTATTTGAAAACATACGCATTGGGTGGCTTGTGGAAAGTTAACGGTTCTACACAATTAAACTTCCCTATATTTATCCCTGATGAATACCAGATAAAAGGCTTTGTATTTGCAGACTATGGTGTATTGGGCAAACCACCACGTGATGACTATATATACCCATATCCAAAAACATCATTTTCGCGCGAAAACGACATAGACGATTCAATCAGAACTTCTGTTGGTGTTGGTATTTATTGGAATACACCAATGGGACCTATGAACTTTAGTTGGGGTTGGCCGTTAAAGATGACAGAATATGACCGCGAACAAAGATTCTTGCTGTCGTTTGAAACACAGTTTTAGTCTTGACGGTAGCCATAGATTTTTCTTATAATTAAAAAAAACAGGAAGGAGCAGCAGATGAAAAAATTTATACTTGGATTTTTCGTAGCACTATGTTTGGCTGGCTGTGGTCAAGTTTATGATCGTGAACCAGTTGGTATTGGCTATGACAATAACGAATTAAAACTTAGTCCTTGTGCATGCATGATGGTATATCAAGCATAAGCATAATATTTGTAGGGGGGGGATTTTTGAAGTATCCAGATGATTTTGATACACCAACCTTCCCTGCGGGAAAACGGATTGCCGTTACCCGCGTTATTTCTATTGCGATAATGGTGGTGTTTTTGTTAATTACATTCGCCTGTGGATTTTTGTTGTGGGCGCAAAAATCTTCGCATATCCATCCTTTTTTAGTGTCCGTTAATAAGATTACAGGGCAATGGGAAGTTATCGGACATCAACATACCGATATCAAAGAAATGAAAACAGAACAAACATTGCAAGAATCTCTTATTGGCAGGTTTTTAATGTATCGTTTCTTTGTTACAGAAGATGAACAATTTAACGCAACTATATGGCAAGCTTGTACAAGAGAAGTGCATTGTAATCCAGAAAAAGAAACAAACTTAAATGGTGATGAGCCTTGTGCGTTGTTCTGTTTGTCAGGGGATGCTACACACAAAAACTTTGTAGAAAACATTATGCCAATATATCAACAACAAGTACGCATGGGAGAAACATGGGCTTTGGATGTTAATTCTGTAGAAATGCTACCTATTGATACAGTTTCTGCTAACGGTGGAACTTGGCAGATTCGCGCAACAATAAACTCTAATTTGTTTGGACCAATTCAAATATTGGCATACGCACAGATAGCGCGCAATTTAAATTTGTACCCACAAACACTAGGATATTATATAAAATCATTTAACGCATACAAGATAAGCTGATGAAAAAACTGATTATATTTTTTGCTGGTTTGTTATTACTGATGACAATGTTTGCATCGTTGTTTTTGACAGGTGCTATTTATGACACAAGTAAAAAAATAACTATCGAAACATTCTTTTTCCAACCAGACGACAGTTTTAAACGCAGACCAGGTGTACCTGCTTCTCCAACAGATTTAGGTGCAGACACTGTGCGAAATATGTTAATTAGCCGATATATAACTGAACTTTTCTATGCTATACCAGACGAAAAGAATATAGTTGATCGTATGGCAGGTGGAACATCTCTTTACAAATTTTCTAGTGATGAGGCTTTTGATTATTGGCTACAAAATATCGCACCTTCGATTGAGACTCTGACCAAGCAAAATAAATTGCGTTTGGTACAACTAACTGGTGTAGAACAAACCACTATTGAAAAAAACTATTGGATTATTGATTATGATTTAATAACATGGGAGAAACCAAACGATATGTCTATAGCACCGACAGTTACACACGGTAAATTATATTTGCGCTTGGTGTACCAAGCTGGTATGCTGATTACGCGAGATAAAAAATCGGTTCTAGACATGTTGGAAGCTGGCACAGATCCTGCAGCAGCTTTTAACTTTATTGTACAAACTATCAGTTTGACAGAAATCGATGAAGATTTATAGGCAAAAAGATGATGCAT
>JAFZHX010000011.1 GCA_017554665.1 Alphaproteobacteria bacterium | reverse complement strand
GACCCTTCTTGCGCGCTTAGGGGGTTTGAAACTTTTTTTGAATATGCTTGGATTGCGATGATTGCTATTGCAGGCTTTTTGTTAGCTGGTTGGGCTATGTCTTTATTGCGTGGTGCTAATACAAAAATTACTACTAATTTGCTTAATTTGTCACTGATATTTGTAGTTTTATCGGCAACAAAACCAGCTATGAAACTTATATACAATGGAGATTTGTTCGAAGTTGGTTGCAGAACAATTTCTGTGCCCATTAAAGAAGTGGATGCTCTGATAAAAGCAAGAAAAGAGGTTTTGAAAGAAGATTTATACGAAGTTCTTGAAGTGTCCGCCCCTATGTTAGGAGAGGCGAGTACAGAATTGGAGGATGTAGAGTTGCCAGAACCTGGTTCGGGCGCTCCAGTGGTGATAGACGTGGATGAAAGCCTATTAAATCCTAATACTGTGTTCTCAGAAGACGGTAGTATGGAATCGCAGATGTTGGATATTGAAATACCTTATGATTCTGATGGGACTGGTGCAGCCGGTGCTTATGAATCTGACGATTCGGTTGTATATATTATGCCTGATGGTTCCAAGGTTAAACGTACAGGCGGTTCGATTGCATGGCGCAATAACAATCCAGGCAATATCAGATACAGAAATACAGAATTCTACAGAAATCTGGGACTTGTTGGCTCGGCTGATGGTTTTGCTGTGTTTGCTGATGAAGAATCTGGTATGCGTGCCATAGAAGCTTTGTTGCGCACAAAAAATTATAATAATAAAACAATTGCAGGTGCTATCGAACGTTATTCTCCTCCGAGTGAAAACGATACTTATGGCTATCAACGTCATGTACAAAAATTTACAGGTTTGCCAATTGATAAGAAAATGTCAAGTTTGACAGCAGAAGAACTGCGAACTCTTGTAAAAGCAATTCGCTATATAGAAGGTTGGAGCGCAGGTACAGAACAAAGGATAGAATAATGAAATCAGAACGTGTAAATGTTTACATAAGTGTTTTATTTGTTTTAATCATATGTATAGCGGTCTTTGTTATAAGTATGATGTCTTCTCGTAAATCGGATGAGTCGGTTGCTTCTGCCTATAGTGCTGCTGTTGTGCACGATACTGATATTGCTATGAATAAATATATCGACACAAATAAAATTGTGGCTACAAAAGAAACTGTTGATACAAAAGAAGTTGCAGATACAAAAGAAGTTGTTGAAGCAAAAGAGGCTGCGGATACAAAAGAGGTCGCAGATATAAAAGAAACCGCGGATACAAAAGAAGGCGCAGATACAACAGAAACTGTTAATACAAATGAAGAAGAAACAGAATTTACAGATGGTTTAATACAACCACAAAGTACGGAAACGTTCCCTTTGGATGAAACCGGCAGTGGTATAGAAAAAAAAGAATTCTTTAGTATAGACCTAAATAATGACGGCGTGATGGACAGAATAATTCGTACTCGTAATGAAAATGCTACTGCTCATTTTTGGGATGATTACAGTGTAGAGTTAAATAAAAAAGGCAAGTTTGAAAATGTAAGCCCAGAGGGTTTGCGCACAATCGAAGGCGCGGATGGTTCTTTGCAAAAAATACAATTTGTATTTAAGCCTAAATTCCAAATTATAAAAATATCGCGTCCTTGGATTTATTCTTGGGATAATCCAACGATGGCAACACGCACAGTTTATGAACTGCAAGGCGATAAAATAGTTGAAAAGTCTGTTAAAGAGTTAAAAAAAGTGTACGATGTGTCAGAATTATTTGGCAACCATTGAACGATTTAAAAGCCCTCTTTCACGCATAGAATACAATATTCCAGAAGCAACAACATAGTGGTCATATAATTCCAGACCACAGTTGTTTAATGTTTCTTGGATTTTTTCTGTTATCAAAACATCTTGGGTTGAAAACATATTATTTGTTGTTGGGTGGTTGTGAAGTAATACTACGCTTCTAACACTGTTTTTCAGAGCTTTGAACAAGATTCTGTTTATATATACATTGGAAGAGTCAATGCTGCCCAAGCTATGCACTTCGTGTTCGATTAGTCTGAAATTGCCATCTAAATAAATTACATGCATTTCTTCATCTGTTTTTGCTGCGATTTGCATTCTGCAAAAGTCTTCAAGAGATTGTTGATTATAAAATACAGATGTGTCACCAAGTATTTTTGTATAGCTTATCTTAATCAAACTGCAAACTAGTTTAATCAACAAGGCACTGGATGGACCAACACCAGGAACAGCAATCAGATCTTCGTATTCTGCGATAATTACATAATAAACGCTGCCAAAATGCTCTATTAACTTTCGTGCAAGAGGTCTGACATCGCGGCGCGGTATAGCAAAACTTAACAATAATTCTAGTTGTTCATATTCAGTCAGTTTGTTGTCTAGAAATTTTGCTTTCAGACGTTCTCGATGGCCAGTATGAAAATTTTCATCTTGCTTTGGCATATATTAAATCATTTTTTCTGTGAATATTATTGCGCCGTCTTCGGTTATGCCGATTGTATGTTCCCATTGTGCTGACAGTCCGCCGTCAATAGTTCTAGCCGTCCAGCCATCTGCATCGATTTTACATTCAGCAGAACCTGTGTTAATCATTGGCTCAATAGTGAATACCAAACCAGGAACCATTTTTACTTTGTCCCAGCGTTTGTCATAAAAGTGATAAATTTGTGGGTCGTCATGCATAACTTTACCAATTCCATGACCGACAAAATCACGAGATATAGAAAAGCCATGTGGATTTACGACTTCTTCAATTGTTTTTCCAATTTCAGACAAAGGCACACCAGGCGCACATATGGAAATCGCAGCATTCAAAGCGTCTTGGCATACTTGTACAAGTTTTCTTGCCTGATTTGAAACATTGCCAATCATGAACATTCGAGATGCATCGCCGTGAAATCCTTTGTATTCGGCAGTCAGGTCAACATTAACAATATCGCCATCCTTCAAGATGACTTCATCACTTGGGATACCGTGAACTATAACATCGTTAACAGAGGTGCAAATATGTTTTGGGTAACCTTGATATCCTAAATCCGAAGACTTGGCGCCATTTTCTTTTAAAAACTGTGCAACCAATCTATCGATTTCGCCTGTTGAAATGCCGGCTTTGATATAAGGTGAAATAAAGTCAAAGCAACGCGCAACAATATCACCCGAAGCGCGCAATCTTTTAAAGTCTTTTGGTGCATATACAGATGCTAACATTTTGTCCCCTGTTATTTAATTTCTGCGTTTGATAGCCAATCTGGCAGCGCGTAGAGATAGTTTTAATGCAAAATCTCTCAATAATATTTCATTAGGCATACCAGTTGTGCGCAATTGTTTTTCTAGCTCGTTTAGTCGAATCAAAACATTTGTAATTTCTGACTCGGACCATATTCTCATTGCTTGTTTAAATTTATCTTCGACTTTCCAAAACAGACGTGGTAACTGACCGTTCACAACCGCATTTTGCAGTTTTTTAAAGTGTCCGTCCAGCATGCGTACAAGCATGTTTGCTTCTTTGTTGTCATACATCAGTCTGTCTAAAGCAGTCATTGTTTGTTGAATATGACCAGCTGTCAAAGAATATAAAAATTCGTCCATGTCTGCCGCGCCCGTATCAGGTAAGCATTTTTCAACATCAGACAGTTCGACAATTCTTTTGTCATCTACATACAAAGCTATTTTTGCTAAGAAGCTGCGTGTTACACCACGGTCGCTACCCAAGTGTGAGGTTAAATAATCCATTGCATCTGGTGTAATCTGATCAATTCCAGCAGAAGCAGAAAGCTCACTGCGTATCAATGCGGCCAGTGTTTTTGCATCGTCAGTATAGCAAGCCAATGCAGCCATATCATCTGCGCCCTCGAATAGTGTTCTTAGACTGCCACCCGCACGCAAGTCGCCAGCAGCTATAATAACTGTTGCGCACAAACCACTGTGCGATACAAGTTCTGAAACAGCCTTGGCGCATGCGTCGCCTGCATTTGATATCATTACCATTTTATTGCCACCAAACATTGATGGACTGCATGCTTCGGCAAAAAGTGCGTCTTGTTTTTCGCGCAGTTCGTCAGAATCAAGAGCAAACAAGTTGTCTTTTTCGATATTAAGCTTTTGTATTGCTAAATCGCAATATTCATCAACCTGACCTGCATCAGGCCCATAGATTAATACAGCACGTATTTTATTTATTCCGTTTTTAAAATCTGCGTCACGCCACTTCATTATTTATCTGTATTTTGATGTTCATATTTATATGTTTCTGCAATCACACGAGAGCTAATTTGTTCTGATAATGTGCGAATAATATTTTTAATTGCATTATTATAAGAAGCATTTGAAGCAACCAAGTATGATACAAATGGATATGATTCAGAAGCGCGTTCCGAACCTGTAGCAATTTCTTTGTCGTTAACAGATAAAGTGTATTTTGCAGTCAAAGACACTTCTTGCCAAGTAGCATTACCTGTTTGTTCCAGTGCTTTGTATTGTGTTTTTGGCGTATTTAAATTCACAGTCAGTTTGTATGTTGCGTCAGAGCTATATTGATTTCCGAATTCGGCCCACAGTGCGTTTCGCAGTTCAATCCCGTTAATGCCACTGATTGGAGCAACATATATATCGACAGTTTTTCCTGTATGCATTGGGATAAAGCCACAGGCTGACAATAATGATACAAATATAATAAATAAAATTTTTTTCATAATACACCCAGATTTTCTGTTGCAATTTATTTCTATATTACCTAGACTTTTTATAAATCGCAAGAGGGAATGATGAATATTTTTATCATGATTTTAATGGCTATATTTATGGCTGGGTATTATTTGATGGATAGTCCCAGTCAAAAGCTACGAACTCATGAAACGGAATATGCGGTAAATCGTTCGGATATGCGCGTTATTGCCCAGTGTGCGACTGCTGTTCATAATGCTCAAATAAACGGCTTTGAGTTTGAAGATATTTGTGTAAGTCAATATGGCATAACTAGCGAATTTGTATGTTTAAACGAGTCTATGAAGGCGGTCAACTGCGATAATAAAAATAGCCGTAAAAAAATCAATCATTATATTGTTACTGCAACAGCGCCAATTGATGGTATGTATTTTAACGATATGATGGAGATATTAGAACAATATTTCTCAGAATCTGATACATTTGGGTTGTTTCAAGAAAATACAATTATGTCTGGTGGAACTGCGACAAAAAGAATTGTCCCAAATGCAATAATTCAGCAAATGAAGTTACAGGATGGTCAATTAGTATATTTAACACAGTATGATATACCTGATGCAGGCAATGTGCTTGCCGAAGGTATGACAGTTGCTGATATAAATTGTCCCATAGGAACGGCAAAAACATACAAATTTGGTCGCTGGCAGTGTATTGGATATAATGTAAAAACCGATTGTGGTGGGGATATGATATGGGATCCAGACTTGTCAGAATGTGTCAAAGACGAATCTCGGAAACCTTTGTGCACAGGCAATCAAAATGCAGTAATGGTTGATGATGTGTGGGATTGTGTCAGCCCTTTTCCAGAAAAAGCGTGTCCAGGTAACATGATAGCTCGTTTGAATTATAATACTTTTGAGTGGGAATGTGTGGAAGAACCTGGATCTGCAGCAGACTCCAAAAAGTGCGACAATATTATAACAGGTGGTGTTTATGGTGCGCTGGGTACTACTTTGCGCATACCTCAGACCTCTTGCACTGATTGCGAACGTATGGTAACAAACCCAGATACATGTGAATCTTATTGTGTTCCTGACCCAGCCAAGATGAACACGACAGCATGTTATCCGGGCAATATATCAGAGTGCAGTGGTTCTTCGCGTGCGATATATTTTGGTTTTCCAAATTTGTCTTATATAAAAAATGTTACAGATATTTCTAATGTGTCTGTACCTTTGGATAGTCAGCATTCTCAAAACAGAAAGTTCAACTGCTTAGATTGTGGTACAGGTCAGATTGACGGTGCTCGCTCTCGTCCACCATATGTTGCTGTTTGCAAGTAAAAGTATGTATAAGATTGAAAAAAAACACCCCGACTTGGGGTGTTTTTATTTTGAATGCAACTTGCTTGTTCGTTTTAGTATAGATTGATTAATAGTGTTATATAAATCATACAGCTGATTTAATTTAGCATAGTTTTTATTGATATAGCCGTATGAGCCAGACAATCTATCTATTTCCGATAATATTTTATCTTGTTTAGCTGACAATATATTGATTTTCTTTGATTGTTTAAAGAAATCATCTTGTTCGACAGTTTTTGACATTGTCTGCATCAAAGCAGGTATGTTTTGTGCTTTATTTTGTGCGCTAAACAGCATGATGAAAAACTCACACATTTCAGAAGAAGTTGTATTTTTCAATTTTGAATAATTCATAATGTGTCTCGTTCTTTATGTGTTTAGTATAGCACAAAAATCTCACACAGGGGATTTTTATTAGCGTACTGGAACTTGTTTGCACAAATCTGCTACTTGTTGTCCCAAAGTCATTGCTTTGTTAATCCATATTTCGATTTCAGCTTCGTCTTCGACAATAGCTTCTGTTGAGCCAACAGCATTAAAGCTTAAGCTGATGTCGCGTTGTTCTCTTTTTGCTATCAATTCTGCAACTTTGTTATTTGCAAATTTGATTTTTTGCTCCAAATCTCTAATTTGTTGCAATGTATTTGTTTCGTTCATAATGAATCCTTTTTTTGTATTTTCTGACTATAATATAATACACAAACATTATTTGTCAAGTAGTTTATTTTAAATAACTTATTTATTTAACTAAAAAAATCCCAAAAAGGGATTTTGAAATGTGTAAAAAAATCGGTGGGGTTACCACCGATTTTTTTATTGTTCTGCACGCGTAAATGCACCTTGGTCCAGCATATCGCGAACCGCAAAGTGTTTTACCTTTTTAGCAGATGTAGATGGAAGTTCTTCTTCGGTAATTGCAAAGTGTTTTACCCACTTGTATTGTGCAATCGCCAAATTAGACTTTTTCAACAATAGTGCTACTTGTGCGACTGTTACCCCAGGTTTTACTTGGAATACAGCAAAAGGAACGACTTTGTCTTTGATAACATATTCAAAAACAGCAGCATTCAAGATTTCATCGTTTTGCAGGTACAAGTCTTCCAATTCGTCAGGATAGACATTTTTACCACTGTCCAAAACGATAACTTGTTTCATGCGTCCTTTGACTTGCAAGCGGCCATATTTATCCAAGCAACCAATATCGCCTGTTTTGAACCAGCCGTTTTCAAAAGCTTCTGCATTAGCTTCATCATTTTCGATATAGCCTGGCATAACCATATTTCCACGAACCCAAATTTCGCCAACACCGTGTTTGTCAGGGTTGTGTATTTGGATTTCGTTACCAAGCAATGGGCCCGCATAATACATTGAACCATTAGCTCTGCGGAAGGCAAAGTTAAAGTTCGCAGGTCCCGTTGTTTCTGTCAGACCATAGCAGTCGCCAACAACAAAGCCCATCTTTTCATAGAATTTACGGATTGATGGTTTTAATGTTGCACCTGCTGATACTAACACTTTTGTATTTCCACCAAATGCATCGTGTACAGGTTTTGTAACTTTGTTCACGATTGAGCCCAGACCAATAGCGCGCAATATCTTACGCATTGAAACGATGATACGCATTATTGTCCAAACATGTTTTTCTTTAGCACTATCAACAATCTTTTTATAGAATACTTCCCAGATACGAGGAACGGCTGGGATAACTTCTGGTTTATATTGTTTAAAGTCTTTGATAAATTCTTGTGGTTTAAGAACCGGCTGCAATAACAACTTACCCTGTAAAGTAATAGGTGTGATAATGTTAATAACAACACCATATATATGGTACAGTGGCAAGAATCCATAAAATGTGTATCCTGGTAAAATAACATCTTTATAGAACTGAGCACCATCACACAATGATAACAAGTTGTCATGTGTCAGACCTACAACCTTTGGATTGCCAGTCGAACCAGAAGTAAATGACAATTGAGCAATGTCATTGCGTTCTGTTTCTGCCATAACGAATTCGTTTTCATCAGTGTCGTCAATATTTTCAATATCGAACATCTTAGAAGGTGCGTCTTCGATAAAGTAATGTTTTTGTGCCAATGTTAGTTTGCAGTTTGTACGCTTCATCATATTGATATGTTCTGAAGGTTGCAAACCTGTATCCAACATCAGTGCCTTGGCCCCTTGGGACAGAATCGCGAAGTAAGTACGCAAAAAGTCAGGTGTATTACCAGACAATATTGCAACTGTATCGCCTTTTTTAATTTTAAAGCGTTTTGCCAATAATACGGCACGTTGCTTTACCTTTTTTAACAAATCTGCATATGTTTCGTTCTGTCTGACAAAGAAAATACAGTCTTTATTCCGAGAACAAACATCTTGCAGCATTTCGTATATATTTTTAGCAATCATAATAATGCCTTTGTTAAGTTATGTTCTATATATACCACCTTAGTATATATACCTAAGAATATACTGATATTTTGCAATAATTACAACCTAAATATGTCGATTCGAAAAAATAGCAAAAATACAATATATAGTGTCGAATCGGAAAAAATAATCAATATTTTGTAAAAACGGTTGTGTGCGAATCGTAAAAGGGATGAATTCTTGACACAAAAGAAATATTGGTGTGAAAAGACCGTCAAAACACCGATTCTGTTTTTCAGCTGTACTAGGCAGAAAATCACCGTTTACAAAATGTAAAGTAAAAAATACAAAAAAAATACATTTTTCTATATTGCTAGTTCTGGTGTAAAACTATATATTGATATCAAATCAACAAAATAATCACTATATGTTGTGTTTTTACAAAAATTGGAGTTATGAAATGTCAGAAACACAAAATGAAATAAAAATACAGATAACACCGACACTTACTACACGTTTAGTAGCTGTACAAAAGCGCAGCGGTGAAACAGTTCCTTTTAATGCAAAAAAGATTTATGAAGCTATTAAAAAGGCTGTTGCTGTTACTACAGAAATCTCGGATGTAGAAGTTGTACAGGTTACACAAGAAGTTCTAAAAAGATTAGATGCTAAATTTGCAGAAAAAACACCAAGTGTTGAAAATATTCAAGATATTGTAATTCAAACATTAATGGATTCTCGCGCATATAAAACTGCCGAAGCTTATATTATATATCGTCAAAAGCGCACAGAAATTCGCGAATCAATGGTTGATGCTGTTGAAGTTATCGAAGGCTATGTAGGTGGTTCAAACTGGCGCATCAAAGAAAATGCAAATATTGGCTATTCAATTGGTGGTTTGATTTTGCGTACCAGTGAACGCGTTACTGCAGAATATTGGTTAAACCTGTATCCACGTGCAGTTGCCGAAGCTCACAAGACAGCCGCAATCCATGTTCACGATTTAGGTTGGTTGACAGGTTACTGTGCAGGCTGGTCATTGCGTGAATTGTTATACGAAGGTTTTAACGGTGTTCCAGGTTACTTGCAGTGTGAACCAGCAAAGCATATGGCAACTGCGATTTCACACATGGTGAATTTCTTAGGTACATTGCAAAATGAATTTGCTGGTGCTCAGGCGTTCTCCTCTGTGGACACTTATTTGGCTCCATATGTTCGTGTTGACAACTTGACATACGCAGATGTTAAGAACGCGATGCAGACATTGATATTTAATTGTGCTGTTCCATGTCGTTGGGGTACACAGACACCATTTATTAACTTTACATTTGACTGGACATGTCCAACAGACTTAAAGCCACAGCGTCCATTTATTGGTAAAAAGCAAGTTGACTTTACATACGGCGATTTGCAAGAAGAAATGGATATGATTAACAGGGCTTTCTTGGAGGTTATGACCGAAGGCGATGCAATGGGCCGTCCATTCACATTCCCGATTCCAACATATAACATTACACCAGATTTCCCATGGGAACATCCAAATGTAAAACCTTTGTTCGAATTGGCAGCTAAATATGGTATTCCAAACTTCCAGAACTTCTTGAATTCTGACTTGAATCCAACTGATGTTCGTTCAATGTGCTGCCGTCTGCGCTTAGATGTTCGTGAATTATTGAAACGCGGTGGTGGTCTATTTGGTTCTGCAGAAAAGACAGGTTCTATTGGTGTTGTAACAATTAACTTGGCAAGACTTGGTTACATACATCGTGGCAATCGTGAAGGCTTGTTCACAGAACTGAAACGCTTGCTTGATTTAGGTCGTGATAGTCTTGAAATCAAACGCGATATTATCTCCAAGAATATGGAACGTGGTTTGTATCCATTTACAAAACGTTATCTTGGCGATTGGAGCCATCATTTCTCTACCATTGGTGTAAATGGTGCCAATGAAATGGTTCGCAACTTTACAGAAGATAAAGAAAATATTGCAACACCGATGGGTAAAAAGTTGGTTATGGATGTAATGGACTTTATCCGCGAAAACTTGGCGACATTCCAGGAACAAACAGGCAATCTGTATAACTTGGAAGCAACTCCTGCCGAAGGTTGTTCATATCGTTTTGCAAAGACAGACGTCAAGAACTTCCCAGATATTATCACAGCAGGAACAAAAGAAGCGCCTTACTACACTAATTCCACACAATTGCCTGTAAGCTATACAGACGACCCATTTGTTGCGCTGGAACACCAAGAAGAACTGCAACGCAAATATACAGGCGGAACAATGTTGCACTTGTATATGGGCGAACCAGTATCCAGTGGTGATGCAGCACAGAAAATCGTGCGTACAATATTTGAAAATTACAAAGTGCCATATATGACATTGACACCAACATTTTCAATCTGTCCAAAGCATGGTTATCTGCCAGGCAAACACGAATTCTGTCCGAAATGCGATGCAGAAAATGCCGCAAATCAGGATGTAAAAGAATAAAAAATAAATCACAAATTTTCAAAACTACTAGGGAGGAATAAAATGACAAACAACGAACATAGAACACCTTGCGAAATTTTTTCAAGATCAATGGGTTTTATCAGAGCTGTATCAAACTTTAATATTGGAAAATATTCAGAGTTCTGCGAACGTAAAACTTTTACCGAAGCAAACAGTTTGTCAGCAGGTCAACGCCACAGTGATTTGTTAAAACGTGCGGCCTAAGAAATGCGTGAAATTCAAATTGGGGGATTGGTTCCGTTCACCACAATCGATTATCCTGGAAAACTGTCAGCAGTTTTATTCTTGGTTGGATGTCCTTTGCGGTGTGCATATTGTTCCAATCCTCATTTGTTATCAGTAGGTGATGGAGAATATGACCCCGAGCGTATGTTCGAATGGTTAAAACAACGCATAGGGAAACTGGAAGCAATTGTTTTTTCTGGTGGCGAAGCACTGATGCAGGGTGGCGTTGTAATCGAATATATGCGTCGTGTAAAAGAGCTAGGGTTCAAGATTGGGTTGCATACAAACGGCTTTTATCCAGAGCTGTTAAAGCAAGCATCTGATGTTGTTGATTGGATTGGCCTTGATTTCAAGGCAACGCGTGAAAAGTATCCTGATTTAACAGGTCAGCACATTGCGTACGACAATATGATTCGTAGCTTGGATGTTTGGTTGGATACGGGCAAAGAATTTGAGGTTCGTATTACTTGTGACCCACGATATGTATCTGTTCCTGATTTATATGACATTGCAGATGTATTGTCGGGCAGGGGGGTAAAAAATATTGCGATTCAAAAGTACATTGCGCACTTTGAAGATGAAGAAAACAAAACCACAGATGCGATGCGAAATCAGTTCTTTGTTGATTATGATTTGCGTGAAGCATTAAAGTCAATGTTTGAAACCGTTACATGGCGCGAATAAGTTTTTCAGGAAGCAAAACACCCCAAACGGGGTGTTTTTTTATGACTTTACAACATTCAAAGATTGCAGGCCGTTTCTACACAGGTGAGTGTATATAGGTCTGTCCAAACCGAACAGTTTTATTAACTCTCGTGGTGGGTGTATGCAGAACAAGTTGCGTTCTGTAATAACTCCATCCCGTATAGTTTTTATCAGTCCGCTTGGTAGCAGCTTGCGCCCGATACAAGAAGACAGATAAACCCAGCACTCGTCATCATTTCGCCCAAGGTTTTCTAGTGCTAAATATCGTGCGTACATATTCAGCGTTAAATCAGCTTTTGTAGCATCTTTTGTCCAAGGCGAACCACCTCCTATTGGGGAAGCGGTAGAGTAAAAATCGCACGCTAATTTACGACCTGTTACACCGCAATCTGCAACAGACGAATGGTATGTATATATGCCAGTGCCGTTTACGATAATTTCTGCGGGTGTTTGCCCCAAAGTATCAATGATGAATTGTTCCAAGTCCTGTTTTTTTAACATAGGTATTGCAACAATCGCAGTATTAATTTTGCCACGTTCATCAATAGTGATTTGAGTTTTTATATCCAAGCCCAAGTTATCAGAATTTCTTGCTAAATCATACAATGCACGATTAAGCTTTCTTGCCAAATATAACTCGGTATTAATATTATCAGGTCCATTACAAGCGTAACCAACGAACATACCTTGGTCGCCCCAAGCACCAGATTGAACACCACGATTTATATCAGGCGATTGTACTCCAATCAGGTTGATAACATTGACTTTGTTTATATTGATGGCATATTCGCCCCATATAGTAGCATAACGACCATCGTATCCGATTTCACGCAAAGCAGACTTAACATATTCGGTTATATTAGTTAAATCGACATTACCTGCAATTTCTCCGCCAAGGATAACAGTATTATCTTTGACCATAACTTCGACCGCATATTTAACGGAGGTATCCATTTCAATCATTCGATCTAAGATATAAGAAGAAATATAATCGGAAATTTTATCTGGGTGTCCCAACGACACCGCTTCTGCAGTTTTTAACATTGAAAACTCCTGTTTTAGTCCATTAACGCAGGACAAGTAAGGACTTAAATCCGCGGTCATACAGCACCATGCCATATGACAAAACAGATTGTATCATTCGATTATATAGAATTCAAGAAAAAACACCCCGAGCGGGGTATTTTTATTTTACAAGCTTCTTTAGTAGCTCGATAGACATCTCTACATTTTTTGAAGAATCTATGGCTAAAATCGCTCGTGGATAATGCTGTTTTATCAACTGAACAGTTTTTTTATATCTATTGTACCATTAGTTATATCTAAATGTCCGTCCAAGTTAGGAGCATCGCTATCTTTTTCAAACTGAAATAGGGTATTGATAAGAAAAATTGACAAAATAACAGTTTGTGGTATAATGTCAGTTATGATGAATACAGAATTTTATATTGGCTTTAAAATAACTAATTGGTGCAATATGAATTGCGCTCATTGTTGCGAATGCAGCGGACAAAATCAGCCGTTGAATTTTATGCCGTTGGGCAAGCTGGAAAGATACTTGTTCGAAGCTAAACAAATGGATTTCAGACCAAATCAATTAATTACTCTTGGTGGTGGCGAAGCTTTTGCACCATATCTAAACGGCGACAACAGATATATTCCAAATGCGCTGGATATTGCGTACAGCTATAATTTTATACCAACATTAAAAACAAATGGTACTTGGGGTGGGCATAACAAAAAATGCCAAAGAATTTTGAACGACTTGGCAAACAGTGCGTACAAAGGAAACAAGCTTGTTACATTAGATATTTCGGTTGATGAATTTCATAATAATACAGCCAATGTTGCGAATATTATTCGTAATACTTTGCAAAATGACAGACTTTGTATGGCGATAAGAATTTGTCTGGTTGGTTTTCAAACAAAGAAATCTGAAATTGCACAGAATAAATTAAAACAAGAATTGCAAAAGTACGGCTTGAAGGTTTCTACGACTGCATTTGGAGATTGGGCAGTAGAAACAAAAAATGGTGTTGGCGTATATATGACAAATGATTTCACAGCTGAAATCGTTGATTTAGGTCGTGCTAAAACAAATGGTATATTCACAACAGCCTTTGATGCGCATGGTGGCTCTCATTGTCTGCAAATAGATAATAATGATATAGCGACATATAATTTTAGATATCGAGAACCGATAAACAATCGTCATCTTGGCGAAGTATTTCAATCTTTATTGCAACGCGCATATAATCAAAGATAAAAACACCCACAAGGGGTGTTAATTTTTATGGCGGATGGTGAGGGATTGTAATTCCCGTGTTCGTTTTCACTCCATGGGTCCCATTCGCCTTCGGCTCGAACCCCACGCAACTTCGTTGCTCGGTCGAGGGTTCTTATCCAACCACCACAGATAAAAATAAAACCGGCATAAAGCCGATTTAATTTTTATGGCGGATGGTGAGGGATTCGAACCCCCGGTGGAGTTGCCCCCACAACGGTTTTCAAGACCGCCGCATTCGACCGCTCTGCCAACCATCCTAAACTTTTTTATTGGTCCGTTAAACCAAATTTATACCCTTAGGTTTTTAGACCACGCACAGTTTATATTTTGACGCAATAAATGTCAAATCTTTTTTTAGTCTTCAACTTCGATTTTCATATCTGTTCCCATTTTTTTCCTTTTTTATGCATCAAAGTCCATAATGTTTTCCTTTTTAATTAGTCTTGTGTATCATCTTCCAAAATAATATTGCTGCCCATAAGAAACTCCCTTTTGTAGGTTATAACAATTATAATTTATTTCGTTTTAGTGCGCAAGCCAAAATTACCGCGCCACCGATAAACATCAAGCCTGATAACAGCTGGCCCATGGTTAATCCCCATGATGTCAAAAAGCCGATATGTGTATCTGGTGCACGAAACTGTTCGCAAAACATACGGAATATTGCGTACAACATACCCATAATACCTGCAAGTGCACCAGGGTGGTTGCGCAGGTTTGTGCGCTTGTACAGATAGTACATTATAACAAACAGTAAAGCACCTTCGGTGGCAGCTTCGTACAGGGGACTTGGGTGGCGTGGTACAGGTGTATCTCCATTGAATACAACAGCCCAAGGCGCATCTGTTGGACGTCCCATAACTTCACGATTAATAAAGTTTGCAATACGACCAAAAAACAGACCGATTGGTGCGACAACCGCCATTAAATCCAGTAATGCCCATGGATTTTGCTTTTGCTTGCGTGCGAATAAAAATATTGCAACAAGAACACCGATTAGTCCGCCATGAAAGCTCATTCCTCCATGCCAAACTGCGAATATGTCGATCGGGTGTGCCAAGAAATACTGAAGGTTATAGAACAAGACATAGCCCAAACGGCCACCGACAATAACACCAAGTACAATAGCGGTTAATAAATCATCGATTTGTTGTTTGGATATTTTAACAATGCTATTAGATTTATTGCAAAGGTGTTTGAATAAATAATAGCCACAAATAAACCCAGCGATATACGCCAAAGCATACCAGCGAATGTCCAAACCAAGTATGGAAAACGCAACTGGTGAAATAGGGTTTAGTGTTATTGCCATTGTTCGTTATTCTTTTGCGCTACCTAAATAACGAGAGATTTGTTGTTGTTTGATTGTGATAGCACCTTCAATTCTTTTAATCAAAGCCTTGTCAGGATATTTTGACTCCATAGCTTCTTTCAGCTGTGCTTGTAACTTTTTTAATTGATTAGGCAAATCTTCTTTTACTGCTTTTGCTTTTTGTATATTCTCGTATGCTCTTGAAGCATTTTTTGCTGCACGTACGAACTGACGAGCTGTATCTGATTTTGGTATCATTTTTTTATCCCCTTTCTAGTTTATTTGTCTTGAAAACATATTTTATTTTATTATATATTTAGCAAAAGACAAGGAGAAAAGAAAAATGGCTACGAAACAAAAATCTCTCAAACAAGTAACTGCCAAACGCACAGGCGGTATCGATTTGTTCCTGAAACGCGTATTTGCGTTAATGTTTGGTGCAGTTGGTGTAACTGCTTTTGCTGCTTATATGACAATTTGGGGTGGCGGTTTGCAGTATTTAATTAATTTCCATACTGGCGGTATGTCGGCTTTATATTATATTTTATTGTTTGGAGGTTTGGCATTGGCTATTTGGACGCAGGTTCGTGTGTTCAGTATGAAGCCAACGACTGCAGCATTGTTATTATTTTTGTATGCGGTATTGATTGGTATAACGATGACTCCGCTGATTGCGTTTGCTTTATCTGTTAATCCTGCATCGATTTTAATGGCGTTCATTGTTGCTGCTTTGATGTTTGCATGTATGGCAATGTTCGGTTATAAAACAATCAAAGACTTGTCTTTTATGGGCTTGGTCTTGTTTATGGGTATGATTGGCTTGCTTATAATTGGTTTGTTGTCGTTTATATGGCCAGCAATGTTGGGTGGTACATTTGGCACAATTGTTTGCTTAATTGGAGTATTAGTATTTGCTTTGTTCACTGCATACGATATGCAAAACCTGAAACGAGTCTATGCATATCTTGACGACGAACATCAGAAAAATCAGTTTGCAGTATCGGGCGCATTGCATTTGTATATATCTTTCATTGCGATGTTCCAATATTTGTTAAGCTTGTTGAATAGAGACTAAAATAGGGGTGAAAAAATGGCTTATAAAATAGACAAAACAAAATGTATTGGTTGTGGCACTTGTGCAGGCATTTGCCCAGTTGGTGCAATCAGTATGGGCGCAGATGGCAAATGTGTAATTGATGCACAAAAGTGTATTTCTTGTGGCACTTGTGCGGCAGTTTGTCCAGTTAGTGCGATTGGGCCGGATAATATGTAAAAAAAGTCCCCCAATCGGGGGATTTTTTATTGTAAATTTATAAAAACATTATAATATATAAGCGGTTACAAATTTAAGGATTAAAATATGCCAGCAAAAACAGTAAATGATATTGTCGCATTATGCAAACGTCGTGGGTTTATTTTTACAGGTTCTGAAATCTATGGTGGATTGGGTGGAACTTATGATTATGGCCCATACGGTGTAGAGTTAATGAAGAATATTCGCAATGCGTGGTGGAGTGCCATGATTTATTCTCGTGATGATATCGAAGGTTTGGATGCTGCGTTGGTTACAAATCGTCTGATGTGGAAATATTCTGGACACGAAGCTGGTTTTTCAGACCCATTGGTTGAATGTAAAAAATGCGGTGCTCGTATGCGTCAGGATAAAATGAAAGACCTGACTAAGTGTGATAATTGTGGTAGCACTGAAATCACAGAGCCTCGCGCATATCAGCTGATGATGGGTTTGTCTATTGGTGCAACTGCTGACGGTTCTATAAACGCATATTTGCGTCCCGAAACAGCAACAACTGCATATATCAATTTTAAAAATGTATTGGATGCTCGTCCTCATAAATTGCCATTTGGTATTGCTCAAATTGGTAAGGCATTTAGAAACGAGATTTCTCCACGTGGTTTTGTATTTCGTATGCGTGAATTTGAACAGGCAGAAATGCAATACTTTGTAAATCCAGCGGACGATGAAAAGTTCCATAAAATGTGGATGGATGAACGTTTGGCTTGGTGGATAAATGTATTGGGTATTCCAGCAGAAAAATTGCGTTTTGCGCCACATGACAAGTTGGCACACTATGCCAAGGCTGCATTTGATATCGAATATGAATTCCCAGATGGCTTTGATGAAGTCGAAGGTATCCACAATCGTCAAGACTTTGACTTGGGTTCTCATACCAAGGGACAGAAAGACTTCCAAATCCATGCAAATGTTCTGGAAAACAAAGATAGTACAACAAAATTGTCTTATTCTGACCCACAAAGTGGCGAAAACTTTATCCCATATGTAATTGAAACAGCAATGGGTGTAAATCGTGCAATGTTGGCAGTTATGTTAGAAGCTTATGACGAAGAAGACTTAGGTGATGGCAAAACACGTACTGTCTTGAAATTAAAGCCAGCATTATCACCAGTTAAGGCAGCGGTTATTCCATTGGCTCGCAATGTTCCAGAGTTATTGGAAATATCAAACAAGGTTGTTTCTGACTTGCGCAAACTGGGTATAGGCCGTATAGAACTGGAAAACTCTGGTAATATCGGTAAGAACTATCGCAGACATGATGAAATTGGTACACCTGTATGTATTACTGTTGATCATCAAACAATGGAGGATAATACCGTTACATTGCGTTATCGTGATACAATGGAACAAGTTCGTATTCCAATTGCAGAAGTTAATGCTAAGGTACTAGAAATTATCAATAAATAAAAAAAAACGCCCGTTTGGGCGTTTTTTTATTTGTTTGTACAGCTTAGTTTTTTTATCTGTCCATTGAACAATTCGGTGTTGATTAGATAATTATAAATACATTTTTCCGCATACATAGATACTTTGGAATCGAATTTCATTATCGAAGATTTTGATATGAATTTACAACTGCCAGTAGAGTCCCAATGAAATGAATTGGTGCCTATTACGCAATCGCAGCTTGATACGCTATTGTTTGTAGAGAATTTAGCACCTACGGATTCGCATCTTTCTTTGTCATGTTTGTGTGACAAGCAAACAAAGTCGTTAGAATCGTACGTTTCTCCTTCGGATATGCAACGTCGTTCTGGTGCAGAAGTGCATTTTTGTAAGTCTTTGTCCCACTGCAGTTCAGAAGCAAAATCGTATGGTTCGCCGGATGCATTAAATGTTGCTACATGATATACAGTCTTTAATACTGTTTGCTTTACTGTTTGCTCTACTGTTTGCTCTGACTGTTCTTTTTGATAGATATCAGCCATTAACATGCAAGAAAAGCTTTTTGTAGTGTTGTCCCATCTTGCTTCCCATAAAGTACCAGAAGTACCGATGCAACCACCATCTATTACTGTGCCGTTCCAGTATTTGCACGCTTCTTCTGTGGACATTTCATTAACGGTTTTTAACTGTTCTGTTGGTTGTAATGTTTGCTGTTGTGTTAATTCGTGAGGCTGTGTGACATCTT
>JAFZHX010000010.1 GCA_017554665.1 Alphaproteobacteria bacterium | reverse complement strand
CAAAAAGCAAAAGAACAGTCCAACGACAATCCTGTATATTATATCCAATATGCATATGCTCGTGCAAACTCTGTATTGAAAAAGTACGAAGCATTGTATCCAGAACAACTGCAATCTGTGTTGCAGAACAAATATGATATATCGTCAGCAACCGAAGCAGAAAAGCTTTTGGTTAAACAACTTAGTGATTATCCAAAAATCGTTGAAAGTGCTGGTAAAAACAAGGCTCCAAACTTGTTAACAAAATATCTAGAAGAACTGGCAGGTACTTTCCACTCTTTGTGGGCTCCACATAGTGGTGTAAAGCTGATTGATGAAAACGATAAAAGCACAACTGACAATCATATGTTGTTAGTAATAGCATTGAAGAATGTTGTTGCTAATGGATTAAAGACACTAGGTTGTACTTTCAAGGAAGTGATGTAATTAAAAGAAAAGCCCGCGTATGCGGGTTTTTTATTCAGCTACTAAATCTGCGAATTCTCTTAATGTTATATGTGTGGCATCAGTTATCTTTGCAATAGTGCTACAAGAAGGCCAGCGAGGAGTGCCATCAGGCGCAAAATGTTTGCTTTTATTAAATGTAGTGGCGTCTAATCCGCTAAGTTTCGCTAACCCAGAGCAGCTTAAGCCGTTTTTCTTTGCTAGCATCTCTATTGCCTGCCAAAGTGTACTGTGTGTCAAATAAACTTCCTTTAAAAAATAAATTAAAAAATAATTATAGAGGTATTCTGTCATAAACAGAATAATAAATCAGGCGACAATTGTATATATTGATAATTGCAACCTGTGGTTGTTTTTGACTTATTTGTTTGTTTATGGTGTTTTTTTATGATATAATACACAATATGAAAAGGATATATTTGATTTTTATGGTTGCTTTATTGGCGGGTTGTCAAACAGCAACTGAACCAGTAAGTAATGATATTGATTGCATTGGCTCTAATTGCGAGATTGTGCGTTATTCAATGCCAAACGGCAATGATTTAGTATTGGAAACATCTAATCATGTTATCCAGATAGAAGCTCAACCGAATGTAAAGTATGGATATTATGTGTGGGCTGGTGATAAACCAACTACAGAGGCGCCAGACTTGGTAATAGAAGACGGGGCCGCAATGGTTTTAGTCGAAGAATAAAAAATCACCCGTTTGGGTGTTTTTTTATGCGTTTTTTCCAGCAACAAATCCACTTGCCCAGGCCCAATGCAGATTAAAGCCACCTAAATCGCCCGTAATGTCGATAACTTCTCCTGTAAAGTACAAACCAGGACAAAGTAGGGATTCCATTGTTTTAGAAGAAATGTTATCTGTCGAAATACCGCCAAGCACGACTTCTGCACTGGCCATCGAGTGCAGTTTTAAATTATCAGCAGATATATGTATGTTCGTAATGCGAGAAACAATTTGTTCTATTTCTGTGTTTTTTATATCAGCGATATTCCTACTGTCGTTTTTAGTAATATATTTCGCAATTCTTGTTGGCATGTGTTCAGAAAGCAGGCGTGTAACAGTCTTGTTGCCGAAAGTTTGTTTGGCCTGCATCAAGACATTATTCAAATCAATATTAGGCAACAAATTTAAGGTCAGTCCATTATGCAAATCGTATAAACTAGCGCGATATGCAGCAGGACCACCGATGCCAATGTGTGTGAACAGTAAATCGTCAGAAAGCTTATGCTTGCCAATAGTTATTTCT
>JAFZHX010000009.1 GCA_017554665.1 Alphaproteobacteria bacterium | reverse complement strand
TGTTTTTCCTTTTTGTTTTCTGCTTCGTTTTTAGCACTTGTAAAAACATTAAACTTCTTCAGGAAGCTGCGAGTATATTCGCGTCTGTTTTCCAACCAGTCATTTTGTTTTGAAATTGCATTATCAATCAAATCGTCAGTAGAACGCTTTGTCTGACCCATATTTTGCTTGTTATTTTTAGCCATCTAACTTCTCCAATTTATCTTGGACAAATTATTGCAAATTATATTTCTTTGTCAATTTATTTATGATATAATAAAGGCAGAAATCAAGGAAAAATCATGAAAAAAATTGGAATTATGACAACTGGCGGAGATTGCAGTGGACTTAACACAGCAATTCAACGCATCATTCGTGGCGCAACATTACGCAAATGGGCTGTTTATGGTATTCTTGACGGCACAGACGGGCTGTGCACAACCCCACCAGCAGCCATTAAACTAAACGACTTAATGTTACCTATTGAAAACGCGCGTCTAGCAGGCAGTTTTTTACACAACGGCCATGCAAACGCATTAAACTTTGAAACCGCTATTGAGCGCGGAAAAACCACAGCTTTTAATCGAAAACTACACAAATCATTAACAGAATTAAAACTTGATGCTTTAATTTTAATCGGTGGCAACGGCAGCATATCTTTGGCTTGGAAAAATCGTGAAATCTATCGTGATTTACAATTGATTTGCATTCCAAAAACTATCGACATGGACATACCATTGACTGACAAAACCATTGGTTTTGACACTGCTGTCCAACAGTTAACTTCTTATTGCGACCAGTTAATGTTAACAGCGCGCAGTCATCACCGCTGGTTTGTAGTCCAAGCAATGGGGCGAGATTGTGGTAACTTGGCCTTAAACGCAGGTGTTGCAATTGGCGCATCTGCTATATTGATTCCAGAAATAAAGTTTGATGTAAACGCACTGGTCGAACATATCAAAAAACAACAAACTGACTATGGCATTATCATCGCATCCGAAGGTATATCTTTACGCGGTCATTCTGGCAAACCTGCCGATATGATTTCACGCAAATTAACTGCTGCAGGCATTGTGAACAGAACCGCATTTCCAGAGCATACACAGCGGGCAGGGGACACAACAGCCGCAGACAGAATACTTGCTACTCGTTTTGCAGATTGCGCATTGCAAGCAATTGAAAACAACGAAACAAATGTTATGACAGTATTAACAGACAACGAAGCACATACAGTATCACTATCAGAATTTGTTAATGCTGGCAAAATTGTTCACGACCCAAAGATTCCAGATTTAATGACTTCCAATGCTTATGTCAATCCGGACGACCCATTACTGGAGGTCGCACACGATATGGGGATTTATATCGGCGAACTAAAATAAAAAACCGGTCGTTCGACCGATTTTTTATTTGTGTTTTTGTCTTACACTTAGCCCAAGCTCTCTTCGTTTTTTTAACAACTGTGTTTGCTGTACTTTTATAGCATAAACAGCATCAACTAATTTAGCAAATGTCAGCCTGTGATAATTAAACAGAACTCCTTCTAGTGAATCAGACACCAAAACTACATTTATTTCAATATTTTGTATGACCTCCACCGCATCCAAAGAATCCATATTCAAATCAAACACCAGGGTAGATTCAGGCAAAATACGATTACTTGGTATACCAAGAACACTCACCAATACATTTTTTATAATTTCTTCGCATTCTGCACGAGTCATTACCGAATTCATTTTATTTTTTCCTTATTTATCGACAAGCATTATTTAATAAATTCACGAAACTTTTGTTTCAACATGTCCCACAAGTTCTTTTTTTCTTCAACCAACTGTTGTTTAACAACCGGCGCCTGTTGCGGACGCTGAGAAACACGTTTTGCCTTTTTAGCCAAACCACCAACTGTCATATACTCTGATATGCTTTCAGAAAAATCCAACGAAGAAACAGGTAGTTTCAATTCTGCTTCAAGAAACATCAGCAGTTCTGCAAAATCCAATGAATCAAACTGCAAATCTTTAACAAAGCTCGTGTTTGGCGACGCACTAGTTATATAAAACTTATCTTTGATTATGCTGTATATCTGATTTAATTCTTTTTGATATGGCGCATAAGTCAAACGAGTCAATGTATCATCTGCCAATTTATCTATTTCACGCACAGACATATTTGGTATATTCAACTCACGCTTTGATTTGCGTGCAGCCTCTGTTTCGCGCGACAGATATTTAACGACACTAAATTCACGAATAACATCAGGAGATTCTTTGTTAGATTTACCGCTAACCATGTAATAATCACCAACACGCATCAAGTTAATCATATTATTAAAATGAGGCGCATCTGCATCATATTTGCAATCAACCACAAAGCTCCCCCAAAAAGGGTTATAAAATTCTGCGATACAACCATCATCAGTTCTTGTTTTTCGTAATAGGACAGATTTTATTGAAGCCATAAGCACTACCTTTGTTTTTATTCATATTTAATTATAGACCAAAACCAGCAATCGTCAACAAAAAAACCGCTAAAAAGCGGTGTTTTTATTTGGTGTGCTCTTGCATTATTTTTTGAAAATTTCTTTCAATTATACATTTATGATTGCGACACAGATTCAGTAACTTTGTATTCTTTGTTATCTCGTCTGGTGTTATTTTTTTGCATGGTCTGTCTGTCAAACCGCACTTTACCTTACCATTGTTTGTAATCGTATATAATCCTGTAAATATTTTCTGTGCGGGCGTTTGTTTTGCAGGTGTGATTTCAGTTTCCGGTGCGGTATTTATTACCAGGTTTCTTTGTTTTGGAATATATGTATTTCCTGATGTTGCACATTCTACATACTTAATCAAATCTGCGACCGTCATCGAAGAAATTTGCGACGACATATCGTCAGGAATATGGATTTTAAATGTTTGTTCTAATTCCATATACAATTCAACCATTTCCAGGCTGTCAAGATTTAAGTCTCCTACAAGAGTTTTATTGTCATCAGGAACGACAGCGAACCTTTCGATTAAAATATCTTTTACTTTTTTTTCAATACTCATTTTGCGCCTTCTTTATTTGTTATAAATATTTCAGCCCAAAAATAGTGATTGTCAACAGCAAAATATGCCATTAAGCGGCGGCAATTTTATCATTTCGTCTTTTGTTTTAATCGCAATGCTGCGCCTTGCCTTTGTTGTGTTATAATTGCTTTTTCGACTTTTTTTGCCAATCTTTCCACAGTCATTGTACGTCTTTCAATATCCCATATTGGCAAAGCAGGAATATTAAAACGTTTTTCTATATCAATTATAACAAAAGAAAATTCCAAAGAATCCATTTCTAAATCATACATCAAATTAATCTTGGGTGTTAACGTAATGTTATCGCCGTATAAATCATATAAAATTTCACATATTTTTTTTAGTATACATCATATGCGCTCATTTGATTCCTTGGGTGCGTACAATTATTGTATAAACAAGTGTAAAATCAAGAAAAATCCCCCAAACGGGGGATTTTTTTATTTCTTTTCAGAAAAGTCTGCGTCAACGGTTCCGTCGTCGTTCTTTTTCTGTTCAGATTCGCCTGATGCTGCTTGTTCTGCCTGGGCCGCTTTATAGACCGCTTCGCCCAATTTCATGGCTTTTTCAGACAATGCATCTGTCTTTTCTTTCAAAGACGCTGCAGTTGCATCTGCTTTTGCTAATTCGTCTGCCAACTCTTGTTTTGCAGCTTCGATAGCTTTCTTTTCGTCTTCACTGATTTTATCGCCGTGTTCTTTCAATGACTTTTCAATACTAAATATTGCTGTTTCTGCAGTATTTTTTGCTTCTACCAATTCGCGTTTCAGCTTGTCAGCTTCTGCATTTGCTGCTGCTTCATCAACCATACGTTTGATTTCTTCTTCGGACAAACCGCCGTCTGATTTAATAGAGATAGCCTGTTCTTTACCAGTTCCTTTATCTTTTGCAGACACATGAACAATACCGTTTGCATCAATATCAAAAGAAACTTCAATCTGAGGCATGCCACGTGGGGCAGGTGCAATACCTTCCAAATTAAACTGACCTAACAATTTGTTATCTGCTGCCATATCGCGCTCACCTTGGAATACGCGAATTGTTACAGCCGACTGATTGTCTTCGGCAGTACTGAAAACCTGAGATTTCTTAGTTGGAATTGTTGTATTTCTGTCGATTAAGCGTGTAAAGACACCGCCCAATGTTTCAATACCCAATGACAATGGAGTAACATCCAACAACAAAACATCTTTTACTTCGCCTTTTAACACACCACCTTGGATAGCTGCACCCATACCAACAACTTCGTCTGGGTTAACCCCTTTGTGTGGTTCACGACCAAAGAATTCTTTTACGGTTTCTGCAACTTTTGGCATACGTGTTTGACCACCAACCAAGATAACTTCGTTAATTTGCGATTTATCTAAACCTGCGTCTTTCAAGGCTTTTTTGCATGGTTCGATTGTGCGTTCAATCAAATCTGCAACCAAAGATTCTAATTTTGCACGTGATAAAGTCGTATTAAAGTGCTTTGGACCAGAAGCATCTGCTGTTAAATAAGGCAGGTTAATATCTGTAGAAGTCTTGGAAGACAATTCGATTTTTGCTTTTTCTGCAGCTTCTTTCAAACGTTGCAAAGCCAGCTTATCACCTGTCAAATCAATACCTGATTGAGCTTTGAATTCAGCAATCAAATGCTCCAAAATGCGTGCATCAAAGTCAGAACCACCCAATGCAGTATCACCATTAGTTGATTTTACTTCAAACACACCGTCAACGATTTCCAAGATAGATACGTCGAATGTACCACCACCCAAGTCATAAACAGCAATCACACCATCTTTGCTTTTATCTAAACCATAAGCCAATGCAGCAGCTGTTGGTTCATTAACAATACGCAAAACATTCAACCCTGCGATACGACCTGCGTCTTTTGTAGCCTGACGCTGAG
>JAFZHX010000008.1 GCA_017554665.1 Alphaproteobacteria bacterium | reverse complement strand
TTTAATATCCATAATTATTTTGGATGCATATGTTATATCAAAAGTAGTAATGTGTTCAGCACCATACCTTTTACAAAATAATGGCTGGTCGCCAGATGCTGATACGGTTAAAACTTTTTCACAGTATTTTTGTTCTTTTTTATTATACATATAGCGTCTGATATCTTGATCTGCGTTTTCGTCCGTAGCAATAAGGTATGTCGGCGAATATGGGCCAAAAGTCACTTCTGGTACGCAATCATGATATTTCATATCATGCAAGGCTCGGTCAAAATCTATATGCGTTAACAATTTGCATTCCATTGTATTGTTATTAGCACAAGAATAACACAGGGCAAACAATTGTCAACACAGACAGTGGCCACATATCTGCCAATAAATAATACTGTTTAAACAGTAAAATATTTTTACGAATTTTCATATTCGGGATTTTATCATATTTGTTGCAATGAATCCAATATAAACATGTACAAGCTGGATATAACTTGTTAAATGCGGAGTGTGATGCAGACTGAAATTATTGAAAATTTAGGATTTTTTACTACACCAGAAGACCTGTTATATTCCTCTAATCATTAAATAATTATATTTACTTTGGTTGTTTATATATTACAATAAAGTAAAACTTCACCTATTTAATAATATGGAGCGGTGCGATGATTTCTTACCAAGACGGAAACAATAAATTTAACTTCCGCGTTTCTGCTATTATCTTAGACAAATCAAAAAAATTTGTTTTAATCCATCAAATCAAAGACCGTAATTTCTGGCTTTTGCCAGGTGGCAGAACAGAGATGTTGGAAAGCACAGATTCTGCCATAGCCAGAGAATTAGAAGAAGAACTGGGAATTAAAAAGTGCAAAAGAAAATTAAAAATAATTATTGAAAATTTCTTTCAACTTAATCAACAAACATACCACGAATTAGGCTTTTCTTATTTGGTAGAATTACCAAAAAATTCACCTTTGTTCAAAAAAGAAGGCATCTTTGTTGGTATAGAAGGCGAAAAATATCTGTTTAAATGGCACAGAATTGATAAACTTGAAGAACTAGATTTTCGTCCTGAATTTTTGGTAAAAGAAATTAAAAACATAAACAAATTAACCAAAATAAAACAAATTATCGCGGACGAAAGAACAAGATAACAATTATAAAAACCGCTCGTTTTGAGCGGCTTTTGTTATCTCTTTTATATTTTTTATATCTATATGGCTTAAACTGCTTGCTGTGCTGCTGATGTAGGTGTCGAAAAATATTTTGTAAAATCAGATATGCTGGCTCCTATGCTTTCCAGTATTTTTGCAATACTGTTTGTCGAAGGCCAACGTGGCTGTCCATATTTTGACCAACGTTTGCTTTTGTTAAATGTCGTTGCATCTAATCCGCTACGTTTTGCCAATCCTGAACAGGATACATGGTGTTCGCTTGCAAATGCATCTATTGCATACCAAACTTCTGCGTGTGTCATATTAAAACTCCTTAGTTTTGTTTTGTTGTTGGACACGACAGAATTATAAAATAGGTTTTTATATTTCCTTTCATACTCATTTTTCATATTACTATGTATAAAAAGGGGACTGGAAAGTTTGAAAATATACATATTCTGGGAATTTTTATAATCTTTTAGCAAAAATGTCATAGCTTTTCTTCCTAAAAAAATAATGATTGTTTAGAAATTATTCTTAGTCTATGATGTCTTTCATTCGCATAAAAGGATAAAAATTGCCAACCATTAAAACAAAAATCACATTTTTACGTGAATTATTGGCTTTGAAAGAGGTTATTGACCTTGGACAAATTCAAGCTGCAGCAGACAGAAACGGCTTCAAGCACTCTAATATGTCAAAAATGATCGCTGATTTAGAAGCAAGATTCAAAACTCGTTTGCTGATACGCAGCTCGGCTGGCAGTGTTCCTACAAATACTACGCGTCAGCTGTATGCGGATATAGAAAGCATATCAAACGCACTTGATAGCCTTATCCAAAATATTACAGGCCCAGAAGAATTGACTGGTTATATCTCTATATGGACTGAAGAAGGTTTCGCTGGTAGCCATTTGTTTACTGAATTGTCAAAATTATATGCAAAACATCCTAAAATTCGTTTGGATATTTTAACGAATAGACATATGAATATGACAAATCCAGATATTTCTATTATCGACATAAGATCATTGCAAAAAATACCTGGAACAAATCCGTTGTTTAAATTTAAAACTAAAACTAAATTTTATTCCACACCTGAATACCTACAGAAACACGGTATCCCAAAAGATATGGATGACATGTTGGAAAACTTTGATTTGTGCATCCGACAAAAGTTTTTGCAGTTACCAGAATGTAACTTTATCTTGAAACGCGCAAAAAAATTAAATGTTACAGCTGATTCTGCTTCTATTCTATACCAACTGATATGCGATGGTGCCGGAATATCCTTGATGCCCGAATGGTGCACCATGCGTAACGAACGTTTGGTAGAAGTACCAAATATCAACTTTGACTATGAGTATATTTTAACAGGTATCGGAAATGCAATAACCGTAAAAACTCCAAAAGTTCAAGCATTTTTGGAATTCTTTTACGAATTCTGCAAAGAATATGACATACCTTTGGAAATGTTCGAATAAAGCCTTTTACGCAAAATAGGCAATATGTATAATTTACAACTAATTCGCAACCGTTAATATCTGTCTAAAACGGGCTTTCAATTGCTCTGTTTCTTTTTGCAAATCATCCATAATATATATACGTGAAGTTTTTACATGTAGCTCTTCAATACCAGTATCAACATTTAATCTATATGAATGCTCGTCATTTTTATTTTTATCTGCAGCAGGATATAACAATATAGCATTATGACAGTCATGCAAACGACAATATGTTGTAACCTGAAAAACATCTGCATTGCTAAATTCACCAAATTGTCCTTGATTGTTTTTATATTTAGTGTCCAAAACCAGCTTTTTACCATTATTCATAACAAGGAAAACATCTACATATGTAGAAGCATATCCCCTATCATTTTCTTCTGAAATTAATAACTTACGACTATGCTGGCACGAAATATATTTAATATCCAAATCCTGCTTATATCTTTTTAAAAACTCTGCCACAAATTCTTCAAACAAAAAGTTCATATCCCAAATCAGCGCAATATTTTCGAATTTATGAGCAGACATATCAACAGATGTTTTTTCAACAAACATCTTGGCTAATTTAAGCGGCATTTCAAAACCAGATTGCGCCCTGCTTAATTTAATAACAGACAAATCTTTGTTATCAAAACACACAAAGTCTACATCTGAATAAAAATTTATAATCAGTTTTAACAGCTTTTTATTCTGTTGTGTTCTGCAAACAGAATACAAACAAGTAGCAACATACAAAAACAACTGATTCAATACATTATTCTCAGAAAATTCATCATAGTCGCAGAAAAATCTTGATTGATTAAAACTGTTATACTTTATATGAGACGGCAAATTCAATCTGCCTTTTAGGTATTTTACATTCTCGGAACGAACGATATAACCCTTTGGTGCGCAGCGCTTTAGAGCATCAAAAAGTCCTTCTGCAAATGCACCTATTAATATTTCTAAAAAAGGATTAGAACACGCAGATAATGACGCACTTTTGTTATTTTTTACATTCAGCTTTTTTGTAAAAGACAACATATAAAACAAATTTTTTAAAATCTGATTATCGTCTTCGTTTTTTGATGATAACTTTGGCAATATTTCAAATTGAATATTTTTATACTTTATCACACCAACATAAGAAGATGCCTTGATACCCTTTCTACCGAAAGACAGCACCTTGTCCAATTTGTTTTTCTGCAAAAAGTGTTCCAAACCATCAACAAAACCACTGTCCAAAAGGGGATTTGATACCCCTTCTGGAATTGGCAAATCAGTATATTTGCATCCTTGATATTCAACAAGAGGAATACGTAAAAGCATATTATCCCAATTTGTTTATTGCGTTAACAAATTCTGTATCAGAAAATTCGGATACTTTTGCAAAACGACTAAATCTTTCCGCGTTACAAAAATCACGAAGTTCTACAGGAATATCTTGTTGAACTACAAAATCATCCCCCAAAACCAAACTTAATCTATCCCAGTCGCCATAAAAGTATTCGTTCAACAAAGGCATTATTTCATCAAACCAAACCTTTTTTACTTCGGCAACCGTTTTGCAGCCCATCAAATAACTGTGTCCAATCATATGATCTTCGTCTAACAGTATCTCTATTTTTTTATTCAAATTTTTAAATATGCTGTGTAAATAAATCCCTTGTACATCTGTAACCAGATTATCTTCTGGACGCATTGGCACAAAGAAGAAACGACGACGTAACGCTATATCAACAGCAGCAATTGACCTGTCCGAAGTATTCATCGTACCGATAAGATACAAATTGTTTGGCACATTAAACGGTTCTTGCGAATATGGCAAAGTTACAGTCATTGGTTCTTCATTCCACAGACGCTTACTTGGCTCAATCAAAGTTATCAATTCACCAAAAATCTTTGAAATATTTCCGCGATTTATTTCATCAATAATCAGAACATATTTCTTATCACGATTAGCCTTGGCTTCGTTAACGATATTTTTGAAAATACCGCTTGCGTTTGTATATTGAACTTGGCTTGATTCACCCTCTTCTATACCATCTTGCTTGATAACTGGCTTGATACCTTCGACAAATTCTTCATACGCCATCGACTGGTGGAAAGTTACAAATCGAATTTGATCACGGTATCCTTCCATCTCTTCCAAATATTCTGCATATTTTGCTTTGCGTTCTGCTTTATCTGCAGGCAAGCTTTTAGCTTGGCCAGTAACAATTTCTAAAGCCTTCAAAATAGAACGATAGGTTTTTCCTGTACCCGGCGCACCATATAAAATTTGATTCAATGGTTGAGAAATGCTGGCAATATCGCTAGATGTATTTTCTGTTTCTGGCAATACTGTTGAAGGTTTTGTTTTAAAGACTTTTTCAAAATCTGATATCACTTCGATAACACCTTTGACTATTTCTTCTTTGTTATCTATAAAATCTTGTTCTGTATTAACTGTATGGTAAGAATGCACATATGTATCTTTATACTTTGCACCGCGGTATAATCTTTTTCCTGCAACGACACTTGCTGGCCAAGACAGGCCAGATTTTTTTGTTTCAGAAACACCATAACATATACTAAAGTTTCCATTTGAAACAGTTGTATCAAACAATACTACTGGATAGATACCCTTTGGCACCACCTGCCCAAAACCTAAAAAAGCAATATATGGTATAGTAGCAATATTTCCAAAGCCAAAACTCATCCTATATTCAACATCCGAGTTAATCTTGCCACTATGACCACCAAGCTCTTCGTTAATAACATTTATACCTTGAAGCCTGCGATCTCTTGCAATAAGGGCGCGTCTTACAAAATCTTGCAATACATTTTTCAAAAGTTTTTCATCAATCAAAGATTGTTTTTGATCTTCAGTTGCTGACAACAAACGCCATACAGTCAGACCATTTTCTTCGATTTTTTCAAACAAAGGATTTGGTCCGCACTGCTTATACCCCTTACAGCGCTTTTCAACATCAGTCCAAACTTGGTACAGACCGTTATCACCCCAGGTATCATTATTTTCCTCGCGAATCTTTTGAGTTAAATTAATAATTTCTGCTGGCTTTCCTTTACCGCCATTTCGTTTAAAAGCTTCCAATATACTATCTAACCAAGTCATAACTTATCCTTTTTGTGCGTTTTATTACTCTACAATATAAGTCTATTAAGATTTTTTTCAACAGCTAAAAACAATTTTTATACTGTTGATACACAACTAACGAACGAACTTTAGATGCCCTTTATCATCATAAACATAAGTGGATGTAGAGTTAGGTTTAATACTAACCGTACTGCCAGTATAACCAACCAACGTGCCGCTTCTGCAAAACAGCACCCTGCCAGATTCGTCATACACATATACCGTGTTGCCGCGTTCTACTGCTGTTCCTATTGCCATGTTTTATCCTTTTGTTTTGGTTTATGCTATCAATATAAACACTACCTTGGACAAAAATGGTCCATTTTTTTAAGAATACAATTTTTACCCTAAAAAAAATACAACTCGACAATCATAAACATTGTGTTATAGTCTAGGCATAAAAGAGGACAATTGATGAATAACTTCGATACAATAAAGACTATCACAAAAAGTATAGCATATAATTCAGAGGATCTTGTAACTGCAAAAAAACTGCCAACAGACATTGTAATTGGCTTGTTGTTACGCACAATCGTTGACGAACGTTACCATGTAAGTTTCCAAGAAAAACCAACCAAGGCTATTTGCATCAACTCTTTACGCTTGTATTCCAATGGTATGTTATACAGTTTACACACATGCTCTACTGTTGCACAACTGAATGCCAAGACACTTGAATATATCGAAAAAGTTGCACAAGAACGCGTAGAAAGAGATAGAAATAATTTAAAATCCAAATTAACAAACATGCAAAATCAAGTTGTAACAAATTGTTGTGTAAAATAGTAAACGCACCCTATAAAACAGCTTAGGGCTGTCAAAGCACTAGATAAAAGCTATAAAAAAATATAGACAACCGACTTTTTATATATAACACTTGTACACCTAAAATAAATCAACAAGGAAAATACAAAATGACAAAAAACAATAGCGAACCTAAACTTTCTAATAACGAAGCTTTACGCAAGGTTCAAATTTTCTGCTGGGCGTTAAAAGAATATGTACGCAATGGCATTAAACATTATTAAAAAATCAACCGCCCAAACGGGCGGTTCTTTGTATCTTAGAATTCATATCTGAATTTTAATCTACCTGTTTGTGAAGTATAGTCTGTACGAGATTCAATATCATAGTTTAACGATATCTCTAACCCCATATAGTTCATTGCAACCGCAATACCTACTTCATTTGCAACACGTGATAAACTTGTACCATTTAAGACGTACGCATTTACTCCAGGCATTGCAACAGTTATATTGCTATCATCTGACACCAAGTCATACTTTAAAGTATAGTGCAACTGCGGTCTTAAAATCCAACCACTTAGCATATAAACATCAAATTCATACTTCGTTCCCAATGATGCAGTTAAATAATCTACATTATCGATATGATTCTTTACACCCAGCGAGTTCGTATAATCAGACGAATCCAAGTGCATATATTGCATTGCAATTTCTGGAGTTAACCAGCCAAGGAAATTATAACCTGTTGCAATACGTGCACCAAGAACATCTACATCATAATCAGATGTTACACCTGTGCCGAACACAAAGCCATCTTCTTTATAATCAGACATCGTGTAATTCAAAACAGCATTTGCATACCATGCACTTGGGTTATATTGACCGTAAACAAAAATACTGGAAGAATCTATATTTGTATCACGCGTTTTGCTGCTGACATCAGAGCGTGCAAACATGTACCCTGCACCCAAGGTCCAATCTTCGTTTATAGTTCCATCAATACCAATAGAAACACCACGAGTATAACCATTAAAAACATTGTTTAGTTTGCTTTTGTTATAAAGTCCTTGCGCCCAGACACCTCCAAAATCTATGTTGGCATCACCACCACTGCGACCATAACCGACCATTGCCATACGTTCTGACGCCAATGACGACAACGCATTTTGGACTGCAGTGCCAGCCACTTGGGTTACTGATTTTGTTTCCGGATTTAGCGCAGCACCTGCTTGTTCAACCGCCAACTTATCCGCTGCGCTACCAGAAGCCAACTTTTCTTGAAATACAACCGACAAATCATTCAGAACTTCAGAACTAGAATCTGACACACCTGAAATTACATTGGCAGTATTGTCTGTTAAATTATTCTGAGAAGCTATATCCGCTACAGATTTTGTTGTTGCTGTAACAGTACCGCCATTCCAAGTCAAATCATAAACGGGATTGCTTGTATCTATGTTGCCAAACAACTGATTTCCAAAGACATGATATGTACCCGCTTGATTAAACATCAGCTTTAACAAACCTTCGCCAGTAAAGCCTCCATCATTATTAACAGTTAATTGCGCAGTATCTCCACTACGCAATGTTGCCAACATTGTACCATCCAAAACTATTGAACCTTGTATTATATCTGCGCTTCCTATATTCAATGTTGTGCCAGACGCAATATTCAAAGTACCACTTCCTGTGATTCCACCACTAATAGTAGTGTTACCATTAAAGTTAATCGTACCGTCATTGTAAATATCGTTTGCAACACCACCTGCAGTATTTCCCTTAAAAATAGAATTGCCATTGAAAGTAACTGTATCGTTGTTATATAACGCACCGCCCATACCGCCTGCGCTATTATTAACAAACACTACATTTCCATTAAATACAACTTCTGCATTTCCAAGAGTTCCGTTATCTTCGGATACAAAATTCCAAATTGCCCCACCATCTAATACGGACTTGTTATTAGAAAAACGTGTAGCACCACTTATTGTTACAACAGAGTCCTGATTAGCTCCATCAAATGCGCGAGATACAATAGCTCCGCCATATGCCATAGATGAATTTGAATCAAACACATTTGTACCACCAGCAGTTCCAATATTCAGCGATGCTGTATTACTGTTGCCACGATTATGAAAAGCACCTCCGCCACTTTTTGTACTACCTGTATCTTTGGCAATATTACCACTAAACACATTTCTTGTGCCTGCTATTGTTAAATCACCTGCATTAAATACCGCACCACCATAACCCGAGTTTGATGTATTATTCAAGAACGATATATTTGAACTAGCAAAAGCTATTTGCCCACCGTTATCAAGTGCACCAGCACTGCTACTGGTCGTATTAGAATCAAACAATACATTACCAACAGTGTTAACAGAAACCGTACCAGAATTTTTAAGTCCGCCACCATTCGAACCAACATTATTAGAGAAGACTAAATTTCCACCTGTAACAGACACATTACCAACATTCACCAAGGCCCCATTGTATTCATTTGTATTACTGTCAAATACAGCACCATTAGCAAAAGACACTGTCGCATTTGCCGCATTGTTTAACACTGTTCCAACACCTGTATTTCCTGTAAAGCTGGCTATACCTTTAAAGTTCAAGGCTTCTGTTGCACCAGCTACATAGATTGCAGAAGCGCCCGATGCCATATTATTAGAAAATATCGAAGATTGCTGAAAAGTAGTATTACCACCCATCATCGCCAAAGCACCACCATTTTTATTTGCAGAGTTACTATCAAATATTGCGACTCCATTAAATATCATGTCGCCTGCAGTTAATATTGCGCCACCTTGGGAAGCAGATTCGTTCTCGCTAAAATTTGCTGACTTGTTAAATACAATCATCCCATTTCTGTGGTTAATAGCACCACCCCCTGCATAAACACCATTTGCAGATGCAGTAACACTATTGCCTGTAAAGGTAGTATTATCGTAAAAGATAATATCTGGCGATGTGGCATTACCTAGACCATAATTAAAAATAGCTCCGCCACCATTTGCATTATTAGTACTGTTATCCAAGAACATAGACTTGCCATTAAAAACAATTTTTCCGCCTTGGGTATAACCAGTTCCTGAAACAGAAGACAACCAACCATTTCCAATAGCTCCTCCCATACCACCATTGTTTAACGAGTTATTAGAAAACAATGTTGTTCCGTTAAAATCTAAGACAACATTTGGAACATCTTGCATATAAAACACACCACCATTGTTGGCCACGGTTGAAGCAATATTTTCTGCAAGTAAATCTGTATAAGTTGTGTTTGATGATACAACTTGACGTTCTGTTACAACATCTGCAATTGCAGGCATTACAAATAATGCAGGCAAGACAGACACTCCTAGTAATGTATTATAAAAATAGTTTTTCATATATTATCCTTTTTTTGTTCACGCATTTTTAGATATACAATTTATTTTTATAAAAATAACTAGGTTCGTATTCCGATACAAAAAACACATATAAAACTATTGAAAAAAACTTAGATAACCTGTATAATTCAAGTGAAATAAAACGAACGAGATTAAAAAATGAAACCTTATTGGGGTGCTCTTTTTTTAGCTGCATTTTTTATACAAACTTACACTATGGATGCAGATGCGGTAACTGCGACAGATTGCAAAGCAGAAAACAAAGTACTGTTAGGAGATACGTGTGAATCTCAATGCCCTGCTGGATATTTTGCGCATAATAGCGAATGCAAAAGTTGCTCTGACGCAACAGGTGAAGCAAACGCTACTAGTGCTGCTGGCTCTGTCGGTATGCAAAGTTGTTATTTGCCACTAAAAGACGATAAAAACAACCAAAATACATATACTGATGAAAAAGGCTCTTTTGTTTACGAATCAAACTCCAACTGTTTTGTTAAATGCGCATCAAACACACAATATTTATGTACCAGTGCATAGGCTGAAATATGTTTAGAAGAAAATTTCAATACCATAAAACTTTAGCTCCATACATATGGGATAACAGCGCAGAAATAAATCAACTTGTATCACAATCTTTACAGATGATGGTTGCAGAATACATCAGATATCTGGGTAACGTTATCGGCCTACCTATTTCTTCGGAAGATATTGTTGATATTTTTATTCACGGATCCATCGCAAACTATTATTGGGACAAGCACAGCGATATAGATTTATGTATCGTTGCAGACCTAAGCAAACTTAACAAGACTTTACCTAATCTGGACAAGTTGTTATTTTTTAGAAACATGTATTGGGGCTGGCGCTCATCATTTGGCGTATCTTTGTTCGGACACAATGTAGATATATTTATTCTCGACACCACAGAAGTTCAGTCGGTTTTCACAAACACTGTAGATACATTCTTTTCTTTGTTCTCTAATAAATGGGCTATACCACCAAAACGTGTTCCTGACGAAGAGCTAAACGCACTACAAAAAACAACATATAAGAAATATCGTGTAATTAAGCGTCAATGCAAACATATCTTGAAGCAAAAAATGACTTACGATTTCATTGATGCATATTTGGTTGCCCTGAAAAGACATCGCAGAAAAAATTCTACAAGTTCATATAACTATATGATAACCTCTACACAAATGGCATTTAAAATGGCGCGAAATTCTGGTATGTTTTCAAAACTACAAAAAGCTTCTAGGCGCCAAAAATCAAAACGATATACTATGGAATAAAAAAATCCCCAAATGGGGATTTTTATTTTGTGCCTTTTAGATTCGAAGTTTGCTTCTTGGCAGTTTTTCTTTTTTCTGGAACTGCCATCACATCAATTTCTACATCTCCGTTCGCAACATCGACAACATGATTTATGTTTTCGCGTAAATTCGGATGATGTTCTACATACTTTTTGATTCCAACCAATATCGCGGCAGTTATTATTTTTTCCATATCTTGGACATCAACATGTTTTGAAATCTTGTTGCGAATATTGCCTAGGATTCCATTTACAGTATTTCTTGCACGACGAATAAAAGAACGACGGCGATGATAACGAACTATTTCACGAACCCACATCAATATTAAAAATATCAACAACGGAACAACTATACAAAACAGAAAATATCTAAACCAACTATCGCAAAACTCTGTTGGAAACATAGAATCACAAACGCGTTTAAAGTGCATTGCAGATACAGCTATAATTTCATATACACTTAATACCGTGAAACATATTTTTGATTTTAACAACATAATCTCTCCTCTTGTTTTATACTGAATACTGTATAAAAAAATACCTGCAAAATCTGCAGGTATGATTTCCTTATGCAACGCCTTGTTATTTCTGCTTTCTAAGCGCATTAATCCAAGATAAATTCTGTTGCACACAGGCTTTTAGTTTTGTTTTCATAATGTCTTCTTTATACACATTAGTTATAAGATGATTTTGCAATCTAAACACCCTTTCTATACTGTTTAAAGCAGCTGATTTCGGTTGCTTCTTTGGCAACAAATTAATTTTATCTTCTGGTTTCATATATCTAATTGTATTATTGTATTTTTGAACAAAAATACCGCCCAGTCCATTTGCCCAATCATAACTGTGATTGCGCACATAATCTGTATCAAAACATTCACTTGAAGTGTATTCTTTGAATATAGGCTGATAAATAACAATTTTATCTTTTGCCTCAACATTCATAACCACAGGATGAGTTGTTTTTTCACGCCCCTTTGTAAACTCAAATGAAAAAGTACTTGTACCCAAGCCTTCTATTTTTCCAACCTGAGGGAAGCCAAGTTTATTGCTAACTAACCCTGTTGAAGAAGCGCTAGTAATCAAAACATCATGGAACCAAACTTGAAAAACATTTGGAGCATATACAAACATTTGATTGTTAACACCAACCAACCCTAAACCTTTACCAACATCCTCAACACGTTCTATTATCAACATACGATCTTTCAGACCAATACGTTTATTTATATGAAAATACGGCGATATTTCTTCTAGTCGCTTCGACAACATCAATCCACCAAGCCATACACCTGTACGCAACTTGTCAAACCAGTCTAATAATACACTGATTTCCGCCCCCGTAGCACTTTCACCGTTCATCAGCTTTTCAACTACTTTCTTGGCATTAACTTCCAGCACAGAATCTTCTGTATTACATTTTTCGCATGCCGGAAAAGTCAAAGCACAAAAGGGTATTTGCATATCTGCAATACCAGCCAAATCACAAATCGTTTTGTTGCGTTCTAAATATTTAGTCAACCATTGCGGTATAACATGTTCTTTATTCTTATTCTTTGGCTCTTTACCACAAAAAACGCATGTTTGCGCCATAAAAAAACTCCTTTGTACACACTGTATTATAGTTGACAAAAAAGTTTTTTCAACAATAAATATAATAAATAAAAAAACGCCCTAATGGGCGCTTTTTATTTTATTCTGCCACAGTTTCAGCAGATTCCTGTTCGGATTTTTCTTCGTGCTCTTCTATAACCTTGGCCACAGTTTCTATTTGTAGCAACTGATTTTCCAACGCAGCACGTTCTGATGACTTATAGCCAGTTTCAGGTTCGCTTGCAACAGTTCCTTCGGCTTTTTCCGCCGCTGTTTTTTTCGCATGCTCTGTAATAGCAGGATTTATCAGATTGTTATAAATCTCTAAAGCTTCTGCTGTACCAGTCATATCACGAGCCAACAGACGGTTTTCAGGTCCTGGGAAGAACCATTCATCCAATTTCAAGGCAGTAATCTGCATCACAGGACGTGTGCGAGATTGAGATAACCATTGTGGCAACATAGGTACATCTGAATAATACCATAATGCGCCCCAGTAAAAAATCCCCATCACAACAACACCGCGAACGATACCAAATATCACACCCAGTGTTTTGTCTGTTACATTCATTATACTGTCTTGAATTTTATCACGCAGCTTTTGATTAACAAAACCAACTATCAGCAACACTGCAAAAAATACAATAAAGTACGATGCAACCAAGGTGCCAACCGTTGATTCAGTCAAACTGAACCATTTTTGTAACAATGTGTCCAACCATGGAGAAGCAAAACGAGCGCTTATCGCAGCAACAACCCACGATAATGTGGCGATTGTTTCAAAAACACCGCCACGTATAGTCGCCCATATTGTTGACCCCAACAGTACAGCAACATAAATATAATCAAGAACTGTTAAATCAAACATTTTTTCTATACTTTTTATTTGTTATCTTTGCGAACTAAAACAAAGCCCAAACCTGCAACCAATGCAACTAGCAATACCCAAAACCACATAGTGCTTGGTTCGCTAGTTTTTTTTTGCGATTTCGCATCCTGAGTTGCAACATATTCAACAATTGCATTTACACGGTCTGCGTGTTCTGCTTTGAACTTTTCTGCATCAGCAGCCATTGCTTTTTTATTTTCTGCAGCAGCAGCTTTTTGTTCTTCTGTTAAATCTTCTTCTACATATTTGCGCAATGAATCTTGCATAAATTCTGCATAGCCTTGTTCGCACTTATCACCAACAACCAATACAGGAACGCCACCAGATTCAAATTTACATTTCTGCAAAGCTTCTTCAAACAAAGAACGGTTGGCTGTTTCCATAACATTCACCATTGTTACCTGTAATTCAGGATATTCATATACCAATGTATTGGATATAAAATCACGTGCATGATGACAATGTGGACAACTTGGCGAATAGTACACCGTTACATCTGCAGCAGATGCAGCACCAACAAACGACAAGCCAAATAATGCTGATAACAATGTTAATTTTTTCATTTTTTCTCCTTTTACTTAAATCGATTATAGAAAATATACTACAAATCGCGCAAGTGCTTTTTACATACCATTTATGAATAAAAATTTCTGCGATTGTGCGCGTTTTTATGATATAATATACAGCGACAATGGGAGAGAATGCATGAAAATTTCAATTATTGGTTTGGGTTCTGTTGGTTCAGCTGTCGCAACTGCTGTTGCAAACACTGGTTTGGCTCATGAAATCGTTTTATTCGATCGCGATGGTATACGCGCACGCGCTGCTGCAGAAGACTTGGGACACGCTGCTGTATTTTCATACGACATAAAACTAACAGCTGTCAACAACTATCGTGGCATCCGTGGTAGCGAAATAGTTATCATTGCTGCTGGTGCAAACCAAAAGCCTGGACAAACACGCACAGACTTGTTACGCGCAAATGCTGATGTTATCAGCGATATAGTACCTCGTGTTATGGCAAATGTTGATGCAAAACAAGTCAAATTGATAATCGTAACAAATCCTTTGGATGTTATGGTAATGTTGGCGCAGCAAATATCAAAACTACCTGCAGCACGCGTAATTGGAACAGGAACAATGTTAGACTCTGCCAGATTGCGTACTATTTTATCTCGCCAACTTTCCGTATCAACACAATCTGTTAACGCGTATGTATTGGGCGAACACGGGGATAGCAGCATGATTAACTGGTCTTCAGCAAGTATCGGTGGTGTCGATTTAAATTCTTTCTGTCGTCAAACAAAAAACTCTTTAACACAAACCACACGCAATACTATTGAACATCGTGTACACAATGCGGCATATGAAATCATTCGTGGACGCGGTGCGACTTGGGACGGCATCGCAGGCGCAGTAGCTGATTTAGTCCGTTGTATTGCAAATGACGAAAATCGCATTTTGACAGTAAGTACAGTTGACGGTGTTGGAAACAAAGCACTTGCTATGTCATTACCACGCATTGTTGGCTCTATGGGTGTTGTTGCAACACTGGTACCAAAGATGACAGCACCAGAGTCTGCCGCACTGCGAAAAAGCGGAAAGATAATTCGTAAAAACTTTGATTCTATCTAAAACAAGTCCGGCATCTGCCAGATTTCTTTTTGAATACTGTCATATACAATTTTATTCTTTATCGTGATATATTTTTTGTATGACAAATAAAATTCAATATCTTGTATCGGAACAACAAAACAGCGTATATGCTATGCTCAACAATAAAAAAATTGGTGAAATTACATATATACGAGTTGGCATAGACAAACTTATTATCGACTATACAAATGTAGAGCCAGAATACAGAAACCAACAAATAGGTCTTACTTTGGTTCGTAATATCGCAACAATTGCGCGTAATCAAAAAAGACATGTTATAACTTTATGTCCTTTTGCACGCGCTATGTTTAATAAATATTCCGAGTTTGATGACATAAGATTAATGCATGTGCATTAAAATTTCGTTTGAGATTAGTGTGCATTTTTATTACAATACACCTGTCGTATTGTAAGAGGGAATAAAATGCTAAAATTAAATCGTACTGTTCTTGTTTTTTTAATCTTTTTAAACGGATATGTCAGCCTTTCTTTGGAACTAGCAGTATTGCGTCAGCTATCTTTTTATGTCGGTAGCAGTGCCGTTATAACAAGTATTATTATGGCTATATTTTTAGGCTTTATGTCTTTTGGGTACTTTATTGGTGAATCACAGAAAATTGATAACAAAAAAATCACTAAAATATTAAACATCAATTTCTTGATTATCGCAGGTTTATCAATATTTGCTGCAAGTTTTCCTCTGATAACTAAATACTTTACGTGGATGCACAAAGTTGCCATAACTTCTGGCGCAATTCAGACTTTTATCTATTCGCTGATATTCTTGTCCACAGGCCCATTCTTGTTCGGTCTTAATACTACATTGATGTCAAGACTGTTGCACCAATACAACAAGAACTGTACAGGCAATATAATGGCATGGGACACAATCGGTTCTGTATTTGGCTCTATTGCTACAACATTATTTCTGATGCCATTTCTTGGTGTTAATTATACAGTTGTATTGATAACTTTATTATCTGTTGTTGGCGCATTATTATTATCTCGCCGTTGGTGGGTTTGGATAGTTTGCACAGCAATCGTTGCTATGTCTTTGTTTATTAACAGTAACACATATCAAAAAGGTAAATTTGGCATTATTGTTAACAACGCAAACTCTACTATATCTATTGAAAATATGGGCGACACTAAAATCTTGTCCATGAACGGGTTAGCGATGTCTATGTACAACGAACAAGAAGGCACAACCGCCAATTATGTCGATTTTCTGAACAATATTTTCATTTATAACATGCCACAAAACAAAAAATTTAAAATATTAGTTTTAGGTGCAGGCGGTTTTACTTTGGGCTTAAACGACACTCGTAACGAATATACTTTTGTAGATATAGAACGCACTTTGAAAGATGTTTCTGAAAAACACTTTCTGGGCAAAAAATTATCTGCAAATAAAAAGTTCATTGTTGATGATGCAAGCCAGTTCTTGAAAAACACAAAAGAACAATACGACTTTATATTGCTGGACGTGTATTCAAACTCTTACCAAGTTCCAGAAAGCTTGATAACTGTTGAATTTATGCACAGACTAAAAGCACGCATTGCACCAAATGGTGTTCTCGCATTGAATATGATTGTATCACCTGAATTCGCAGACAAATACAGTCGCGTATTCGACAACACTTTCCATCATGTATTTCCACACAACACATCCAGACATATGATTTATGACTTTAACCCATGGAATCATATTTACGGTTCTTCCAATGTGATATACTTGTATTATAATATTGAAAATGATGGTCGAGTTTATACGATAAACAAAACACCAGTTATTTATGACAGATAAACAACCGCCCAAACGGGCGGTTGTTTTTAATAAGACTTTGCAACAAATACATAAGTTGGATCTTTGTCATCTAAACAACGACGTGTTATTTTATGTTTGTCCATCAAAGCATCAAAATGTTCCACCGTTGTTAATTCATACTTTATACGGAAGAAACCAATTTTACCGTCAGACAAAGCTGCATCCAGCTCTTCTAAATCTGCAACCTCGTGAATCATTTCTTGATTGCGTTTTTCAACGCGTGCAACCATATCTGAATGAATTTGCTTCATGATATCGTTCACTGATTCAATCAATTCTGTAGTCTTGATTGTACGCTTCGATTCACGACCAATATCACGACGTGTAATAGTTACATCGCCCGATTCCATTTCACGAGCACCTATTTCAACACGCAATGGAACACCGCGTTTAATCCATTTCCACATTTTATCTGGCGCACGCATATCAGAACGATCAACCAAAACACGAACACCAGCTGCACGCAACTTTTCTGCCAATTCATCAGCATAAGCATTTAACGCGTCTGCTGTGTCTTCTCGTGTAATTGGAATTATCACAACCTGATAAGGCGCAACAAATGGAGGCAAAATCAAACCATCATCGTCAGAGTGAACCATAAACATAGAGCCCATCATACGAGTTGTGGTACCCCAAGATGTTGTCCAAGCATGTTGTAACTTTCCATCAGTTCCCAAGAACTGAACACCAAACGATTTTGAAAAGTGCTGCCCTAAATCATGAGAAGTACCAGCCTGCAATGCTTTACCGTCTTGCATAATATGTTCTAGGGTATATGTGTGGTCAGCACCAGCAAATCTTTCTTCTGGTGTTTTTTCGCCCATAATAGAAGGTATAGCCAAAACATCACGCATATAATCGCCATACATTTTGTGCATTTTACGAGCATCTGCATTTGCTTCTTCGTGTGTTGCAAACACATTATGACCTTCTTGCCAATTAAATTCCGAAGTACGCAAAAACATACGAGGTCTCATTTCCCAGCGCATAACATTTACCCACTGATTCAACTTCATAGGCAAGTCGCGATAAGATTGAATCCATCTGGACATCGCTTCACCAATAATCGTTTCAGAAGTAGGACGGATAATATACGGCTCTGTCAATTTTGATTCTGGGTCTGGTTGCAATTTACCATCAATCATTTTCAAACGATGATGAGTAACAACAGCAGACTCTTTTGCAAAGCCGTCAACATGCTGTGCTTCTTTGTTAAAAAACTCAATAGGTATCAACAATGGAAAATTTGCATTTTGAACACCATGCAATTTAATGCGTCTATCCATCTCATCTCGCATCAGTTCCCAAATTGCCCAACCATAAGGTTTAATTGTCATACAACCACGCACAGGTGCGCTTTCTGCCAAATCTGCTGCAACAATTAAATTCTGATACCACTGACTAAAATCTTCACTACGTGTTGGAGTTATTGCTGTTTTCATTTTACTTTCCTAACAACTTTAATATTGCGTCAACTGTTTCAGACATATAGGTACCTAAACCAAACGAGGTTTCCATATCAGTTGTATCAACATCATTAACACGATATTTAACTTCTATCGCATTGTTTGCTAAATTTTTTGCCGATACAATTAATCGAATTGGTGCAGCAATCAAATCAGCGTCAGCAAATTTTTCACCGGCACGCGCATCACGATTATCCAAGATAACTTCGACACCAGCAGATTTTAAATCATTGTAAATTTTTTCTGCCATTGGTAATGTCTTGCCCTCTTTATCTGCCAATCCAATAACATGAACAGCAAATGGTGCAGTTGCCATATTCCAAACAGGGCCTTTATCATCAGCACTTTCTTCCATAATAGCTGCCATAGTACGGCCAACACCAATACCATAACAGCCCATGATAGGATGTTTAGCTTCACCATCTGGTGCAGCGTATGTCAAATTCATAGAATCAGAATACTTGGTACCCAACTGAAAGATATTACCAATTTCAATACCACGCACTTTGTTTAATTTCGCACCACATTTTGGACATAATTCCGTATCTTCATCAACCAATTCTTTATTAGTACGATAACCACAATCGCACAAGTATATCGTATCTTCACCCATATCGTTTATTAATTGAAACTCATGAGCAACACTGCCACCCATATCGCCAGTCGAAGATAAAACATCAACTACATTTTTCAATCCACAACGCTTGAATATACGAGTGTACGCATCTAAACAGCGATTATAATACTGTTCCAAATCTTCGTATGTTTCGTGGAATGAATAAGCGTCCTTCATAATAAATTCACGAGTACGAATTAAACCTGCACGTGCACGCAATTCATCGCGGAATTTTGTTTGAATTTGATACACCATAAATGGCATTTGACGATAGGTTTCTAAAACTGATTTTACAAAGTCAACTACCACTTCTTCGTGTGTTGGATTCAAAACATAATCTGTTCCAGAACGGCCCTTGAATTTTGCCAACACATCCACTGTATCATAACGACCACTTTCACGCCAAACATCAGCACCAGATACAACAGGCATTAAAATTTCTTGTCCATCAATCGCATCCATTTCCTGACGAATAATATTTTCAATATTACGAACAACACGCCAACCAAGTGGAGTTAATGTATATCCGCCTTGAAAAGTTTGATATATATACCCACCCTTTAATGCAATTTTATGACCATGTGTTGTCGCACCTGCTGCATCACCTATTAAACGACGCACACACAAATTTTCAATTCTCATTTTTATTTCTTTTTGTTTCTTTTATTATTTTTTATCTTTTAATTCCATATACTTTTCCGATACTTGTTTTTGCAGCACATCGGCAATCTGCTTTCTATCCATACCCTCCAGGGGTGGCGGTGGCAACAATGTAATCTCAACCATAAAACCACCAAGCATCATTATATGAAACACCTGACCAAATGCACTGCGTTCACGTTTACACAAAGGCCCCATATCTACTTTTTTGTTATCAAAGTACGCAAAATGATCTGCCATTGTTTGTTCGTCTATAACAGAACCATCTTTGTAACGATAATGCATAGCCATAGGCTGTACAGTTACATTAGAGTTTTCTACAAAGTTAAATAAAGAACTCTTAAATGGTTTTACATATGCGCCATTTGTCGTTGTTCCTTCTGGGAACAAAATCATTGGATATTTTACTTTTTGAACTGTTTTTTGAACAACAGACAAAGCATCACGAGCATGCGATGGGCGTCTATCTACAAATATAACACCAAACTTTTTTGCAACCCAACCAACCAATGGCCAATGTTCCATTTCTTTCTTGGCAATAAAACTGCCATTAAACGCCAATGGGAAAGTCGCCAATTCAAACACAGATATATGATTAGCAACAACCATCAATGGACGATTGTCTGATATCTTGCCATGAACAACGATTTTTATGCCCGCCAGTTTTACCAAAAACCACATAAAGATTGGCATATAGCGCACAGATATTCTGCTACCACTTGGCAACAAGAATATTATAGGCAACTGCACAACAACCATTACCCAAAACAATACGAACTTTATCGCAGCGGTTGTTGTATTAAAAATATTCTGCTTTCTTAACTTTGCCATAATGATTATTCTTCTGTTTCTGATTTAGGTGCATCTTCGATGTATTCTGCATCATCTGCATCTTCATGCAACAAAAATTCAACCAGCGCACGAACAACCTTAAAAGAACCAACAACAGGGAAAGTTATAATCTTGCCAACTGTTTTGATAATATTATCTTTGTCTTCTGGAGAACCAAGTGCATTTTCACGACCCAAGAAGTGCTTTTGATAAGTAGCATTCATTTTGCGTGTTTCTATCATTACAAATACATCGTATGAATTAAATGGCTTGTCCACAAATACACCACGACCAAATGTCGCACCCAAACGCAAATAACCTTTGATAAGAGGTGTCATTTCTGCCTTGGCATCTGCTTCATCAATAAATTCACGAGGCAAGATATTCATACGCGACATTTTTGGATTAACACCTTCGGCAAATTTTTCAGACAGTACAGTCGCACGCAAACGCAATGGTGTTAAATGATTATAGTACAAATACGATATAGCCTGAGCAGACTTAACAGGTTTTGTGCCAACAAACGAAGCAACACCAAACAATATTTCAATCTTGCGACGCATAATCATTTCACCAAGACCTGCCCACAGCAAACGCATAACAAGTGCATTTTCACGATATTCCGCTTCGACACATGCACGGGACATTTCAACGATATTGCCGTTATATTTTTTTATCTTGGAAATATTAAATTCGTTTTCAGTATAGAAACCGCCCATCTTTTCTGCAGCATTTCTATCAATTATACGATAAGTTCCAACAACACGACCATTATGGAAAACAGCCATATATTCTGCGTATCTATCATACGCATCATATTCTTCACCAAGCGCACGTTGCTCTTCAGTTGTATTTGCACCTTCTTCTTCGACAAACACTTTGTAGCGCAGTTGGCGAACTTGTTTTCGTTCTTCTTTATTACGAGTTAAACGCACTTCGTAGTCGCGTACTTTTATAGCCATAAATCATCCTTTAATATGCTTATACAGGAAAGAATATCAAAGAAATAGTAATATATCAATTATTTTTATTTTAATTGGTCTGCCAAGTTTGCAATCGCAATCGCATACCAGTTTGAATTATTCCATTTTTTTATTCTGTAAAAATTCGGATATGTCAAATAAGCTTCGATTACAGGCGCAGGTGCAACATCTGCGTCCATTTCTGATTGCTCTGCTTCTGTTTTAGAAGTATTGCGTTGTGCTTCTATATCAGCAACATCTGTAACCAATCCCGCTATCATTTCTATTGAAGGAATTGGTGTACCATCAGGATTTACAACCCCAAGCGCTGTCCACTGTGGTAATGTCAACTTTGTTTTGCCGTCCAACATTGTTATATCAAAATCAGCAGGCAATATTACGCGTCTAACAATTCTTTCATTTGGGTTCCAACCTAACTTATTCAAATAATTACCAGCACTGTACATAGCATCACCAATGCTGTTTATAATATCTATGCGACCATCACCATTACTGTCAACCCCATACTGAGATAATGTTGTTGGGATAAATTGAAAATGCCCCATCGCACCCGCCCAAGAGCCGTGAATATCATTTATATCAAGTTTGTTTTTATCAGCTATCTTCATCAAAGCTATTAACTGATTTGTGAAAAAAGTTTCGCGTCTGCCGTCATACATCAAGGTAAAAAACGCATCTGTCAATTTATGCTTTGACTTTACCGCACCATAGTTTGATTCCATCCCCCAAAAAGCCAATATCACATGAGGTTGCAGACCGTATTTTGCCTCTACCTTTGATAACATTGTTGGGTATTTCTGCTTCATAGAGCGACCTTGTGTAATGCGTTTATCAGAAACAGTTCTATCCAAATATTGTTGCAGAGTTAATTTAAATTCAGACTGATTTTTATCGCTTTTAATAATAGACGGAATAAAACCAATGGATTTTACAGTCTGATTTATAACATTTTCAGAGATTCCTTGGCTAGCTGCTTTTTGTTTAACAGAATCAATTATATTATACCAACGATCTACATCAAACGCACCGCGCTCGGCACGCACAGAAAAAGGTATAACAAACATAGCCAAAATTAGCCCAAGCGATAATTTCTTCATCACAAAGCACCCTAATTAAATGTTAAAAAGCGTATTTAACCCCAATGTGCAAGCCAAATGACTGCCAAGCTGCACGTTTCAATGAATCTTGAACTTTTTCCGTATGTGCAGGAACTGTTTCTAGCAATGGGACATAATAAATAGAACCATCTTCTGCAATAACTTCTTCCATTACATATTGTCCGTTTTCATCGATAACATATTGGCTGTATTCTGCAACATACAATTCGCCAGGAATCTTGCCAACATAGAAATAATTCGTATCAACCTTTAAAGACAAACGCAATCTGTCAGACAATTTATAATCATATTCCATTTCTGCCATATAAGAATACGCATCATTGCTACCTTCGTCCAAGAAGCTTGGATTTTGTTGCCAGTCTGTACGATTTGGCCATATACCTTCGGAAGAATATTCTGGCATACCAAACTGAACATACATGCGCAATTTATCTTTCAAAGTCATCTGTTTTTCAATTTCTAGACCAATATAAAAACCAGACCAAGTTGTGTTATAAATGTGAGTAGTACCTTCTACTACAATAGGACCATCGCCACCAATGATAACACATTCGCCTGCTTCAACACCCCAAGGTGTTGTACCCATAGAAATTTCATAATCACCAGTTACCAAAGAATCACCCAAGATTCCAAAACCATTTGTATAACCTGATGGAACATTTGTTACGATTTTAATATCTTCTGGAGACATACAAACCTGATACCAATCTTCTGGAACCACAGTACCAACAGGAACAGAATAATAATCACCAAAAGAATCACCAAATACATATTCACCCCTATCTGTCATCAAAGGCAAATAAATACCAGGATTTGGATAGTAATGATTAGACATTTCCAAATTATGCTTGAAAATTTCATAACCAAATGTAGGCGACAACTTCCATCCACCAATATCCCAAGCATGGTGCGCTGATATACCAAGACGCAAACGATCAGAGCTTCCTGTTTGATCACCTGTTGAAATCGTAAAGATACCGCCTTCTGGATAGGCTTCATCAAACGGCTTTAAGTCATAGTCCATAGACAAACCACCATGCGACATCGTACCGCGTGTATATTCACCATACACACTCATATCAAAATCACGCAAACTAAAATTATGACGAGCACCAACAGTGATTTCATCCCATATCATATCGTCCCATTCAAGGATGGAATTTACACCCGTTTCAAATTCAAAGTCTGCAAATCTTCTAGAATATTCAGCAAACAAATATGTTTTTGGTTCCGCCTCTATCGGCATAGCAATACCATTAGCAGTCATTGTACCAAACACTGCTGTTGGCATTTGTGGACGTGGAACCTGATAACTATAACTACGAGAGCCGATAACCTGTTTTGTACCAGATTGGCCGATATACTTTGTATATCCTTGGTTAGCATAACCACCATAACCCATCTGATTTGCCGTTGGCATCATCTGAGTCTGATAGTATGAAGGCACCCCTTCGTTCGCAGCAAAAGCCGCCAACGGAGCCAGAATAGCCGACAAAAATGATATTGTTCCTACCTTCATTTTCATATTTCAAGGTATAGTATATCATAAAAAAGAGATTTAAAAAAGTGTTTTCATTTATAACTTGCACTAATATTATCAGATTGTAAAATACGCCATAATGACAAGCACAACACACAATATTTATATACACGTTCCATTTTGTATGTCCAAGTGCAACTATTGCGCATTTTTTTCGCGCGCTTGCAGTGCACCTGACTGGGACAAATACACAAAAGATATATGTAACGAAATCGAATTCTGGGGTAAAAAGCTAAACAAAATAGATATTCCAACAATATTTTTTGGTGGTGGAACACCTTCCTTGATGCCTGTACGCACATTCGAAACGATTATACAAACTATCAAGAACACTTTTAATCTGTTACCAAACGCAGAAATAACCTTGGAATCAAACCCAAAAACAATAAACAAAGAAAAACTAAAAGATTTTTATCATCTGGGCGTGAACAGACTGTCTGTCGGCATTCAAAGCCTTGACGATAACAAACTGGCATTCCTGGGACGCAAACATACTGCACAAGATGCTTTACAACTGTTAGACGAAGCAAATAATATTGGTTTGCGTGTATCCGCAGATTTTATTTACGGGCTGCCAAACGAAAATGTAGATGAAGTAATTAACACTTGCAAACAAGTAAACAAACTTGGATTACAACATTGCTCTATGTACGAACTGACAATTGAGCCTGACACTCCTTTTGGCAAAATGAATTTACAAATGCCAGACAATGAAACAATGGCAAAAATGTACAACGCAATTGGCGACACATTAAATTTACCTCGATACGAAGTTTCAAATTACGCAACAGAAAATCAACACTGCATACACAATGAAAACATTTGGGACGGAGAACCTTATATCGGTATCGGCTTGGGTGCTGCCGGGCGCATATATCACAACGGTTCTTGGTACGAACAGTTGGGCGATTATAAAAAATTTGAAAAAATATCTAATTGCGTTCGCGCTACTGAAATGATTATTACTGGTATGAGGACTAAACGCGGTTGTCGATTGACAGACGATGTAAAAAAGGCTATTGATATAAACTGGATTAACTCTCACCCTGAACTGGTGCAAGTACACAACAACAGAATTTGCACAACAGACAAAGGCTTGTTAATTCTGGATGACATTTTGGTAAATATGGTGAAGTAAAATGAAAAACAAAATTTTGAACATTATCGGTATTATCGCAGTTATTTGCTCTATCGAATATGCTTATTTTTTTACAAAGGAGAAAACATTGAACACAGGCATCAAAACAGAAAACATGGATACAACTTTCCAAGCAGGAAATGATTTTTATCAATATGCAACAAACGGTTGGCGTGTAGCAAATCCTATTCCTGATGATTATTCCAGATATGGTGCTTTTGATGTATTGCGCAACACAAATTTAGAACGCACTCGCGAGATTGCGGAAAGCGACACAGGCAAAATCGGTCTGTTATACAAAATCGCAATGGACGCAGAAAAATTAAATACAGAAGGAACAAAACCTGTTACTAATTTGATTAAACAAATTGACGAATTAACTCGCGAAAAGTTGCCAGAATACATGGGACACATGTTCACTTTTTCATCTGCTTTTTGGGGCGATGGTGTTGGTCTGGACGAAATGGATAGCGAACACTTTTTGTACAACATTGGCCAAGGCGGTTTGGGATTGTCACGCGACTATTATTTTGACACAGACGCAAAATCAGTCGAAGTAAGAAAAAAATATAAAGAATTTATCAGCAAACAAATGCAGAACTTTGGCATAGATGTTGATACTGAAAAATTATATGCATTGGAAGAACGCATGGCAAAATCTTTTTACCCAAAAGAAAAACTACGCGACCCACACGCAAACTATCACAAAATGAGCATAGAAGAAGTAAAATCAAAATTCACTGGTTTTGATTGGGATATGTTTTTAACAGCTCGCGGTGCAACACATGCAGAATTTATAAATATAGCACAACCAGAAGCAATAACCGAATCAATTGCTATCATGAACGATACTGATTTCGAGTTAATTAAAACTTATCTAAAATATCGTATTGTCAGTGCTGCAGATACTGTTTTGGACGATAAAACTTATGATATTTCTTTTGACTTTTACAACCGCACAATGGCAGGACAAAAAGAACAAAAACCTCGTTGGAAACGCGCTGTATCTATGATTGACGGTTCTTTGGGAGAAGAAGTTGGCAGACTGTATGTAAAAAAATATTTTTCAAGCGATGCAAAAAAACGCATGCAACAGTTGGTAAAAAATTTACAACGCGCGTATGCAATGCGTATCGAAAACTTGGATTGGATGAGCGATACAACAAAACAAAAAGCATTAGAAAAATTATCCTCATTTAAAGCAAAAATCGGCTATCCAGACAAATGGCGCGATTATTCAAAACTGGAAATCAAAAATGATTCCTTGTGGGAAAATATGATGCGTGTTGCTCAATTCGAAGATGCTTTTTGGATTGAAAAAATAGGCAAAGAAAAAGCCCCTACAATTTGGTATATGAACGCACACGAAGTAAATGCGTATTACGACCCTTCATCAAATGAAATTTGTTTCCCAGCCGGAATTTTGCAATACCCATTTTTTGACATGGAAGCAGACGATGCGTTTAACTATGGTGCAATCGGTGCTGTTATCGGTCATGAAATGACACATGGCTTTGACGATTCTGGTCGCCACTTTGACAAAGACGGAAACATGAAAGACTGGTGGACAAAAGAAGACGCAGAAGGCTTTAACAAACTTGCAAATGTTATGAAGGAGTTCTTTGACACAATCAAAATCAATGACGAAGTTAACGCAAACGGAACATTTACTTTGGGTGAAAATCTTGCCGACTTTGGTGGTGTTACAATTTCTTTTGACGCCTATAAAAACTTTGGCACTGCAACAGCTACTATAAACAATCTGACATCCGACATGCGTTTCTTTATCGCATACGCAGGTGTGTGGGCACAAAACATTCGTTCTGCAGAAGAGCTAAGACTAACAAAAGTCGACGAACATTCTTTGGGCAAAAACCGTGTAAATGGAATTTTGCCACATATCAATGCTTGGTACGAAGCGTTTGGTATTACACAGAACGACAAAATGTACATAATGCCACAAAATCGTGTAAAATTATGGTAAGAACAGCGACGCATAACGCGTCGCTTTTTTGTTACGCAAAGAAAAAAATCTTTTTATAATAATCTTGTCCAATATATAAAAAATAAAAAAATGATATACTATGAGAAAAAGTTTTTTATATACATTGTCTGCAATCTTGTTTCCAGTTATTGCAAATGCCGCTATGCCGTTTGTTGGTACATACCAAACAATCGATGACGAAACTAACACCCCTAAATCAATCGTTCAAATTTATGAATACAAGGACGGCGACGACACAGAACTTGCTGGTCGTATTATTGCTTTGTATGGAACAGACGGACAAATTTCAGAAACACTTTCTAATCCAACACGCATCGCAGAAAAAGTAAAAGGCAAACCAACAATGGTCGGCTTGGATATTATCTGGGATATGGAATGGGACGACGATGACCATGAATACGAAGATGGTAAAATCATGGATCCTAAATCTGGAAAAATTTATTCCAGTGTAATGTGGCAAGAAAAACCATCTGTATTAAATGTTCGTGGAAAAATTGGACCTTTTGGTCGCACACAAAAATGGAATACAATGGACAACTCTAAATTGCCTGCAGATTTACAAAATCTTGATACAAGCACTTGGAAACCAGCAAAATAAAACTCCCCCGTTTGGGGGATTTTTTTATTTCTTTGTAGCAACGCGATCACGAAATTCCGTACTTGGTCGGAAAGACACAACGCGTCTTGCAGATATAACTGCAGAAGCACCCGTTTTTGGGTTACGCCCCATACGAGCATTTTTTTCTAAAATTTTAAAAGTACCGAAACCTGCAAATTTAACTTCTTCACCGTTAATCAAAGATTCACAAATTTCATCGAATACCACATCAACCATTTTATATGCGTCCGCCGTTGTCAAACCAAAACGTTCCCGCAGTCTGTTTGCAAAATCATTTCTTGTAATTGTTGCCATTTCTTTTTTTCCCTTATGCTATAAATCGTGTGATATTATACAAATCAAAAAACTAACTTGCAATATCTAAATAAATAAAAAAGCGGGATTTTCATCCCGTTTTTTACTTTTATTTTGTACGATTCTTGGCAAGTTGTTGAATTGCTTGATATTCTTGCTGACACTTTTGCAATTCTTTCTTCATTGTCTCCAATCGACCTAAAATAATTTCGTGTTTCTTTCTAGTACTTACAACACCATGAAGTTTATAAACATAGTTTAATGCTTCGTCTGCATTTTTTGCATCTGATATCTTTTGCAAGTATTTAGATTGTCTTGCAATCGCATCTTGCAATTTTACAGTAAATGAAGCATGCAATTCATAAACATCATTCCAGTTCATTTCAGTATCTTCAGAAACTTTTTCTTCTGTTTTTGGTTCAGGCTCTGTAATTACTTGAAGTAAATTCACAGCTACGTTTTCTACAATATCATTTTTTATTGTAGAAACAATAGCAGCTTGGCATTTAGCTTTTTCTTCATCTAATTCTTTCAAAGCATTGCTAAGCAATTCGCCTTGTACCGAGTATTTTCTTACTTTTGTGTTAGATAAATCCAGAGCTTCGGATTTAACAACAACTCTTGTACGAACATACTTTTCACGTTTTTCAGAATCAACTTCTGTTACCTGCTCTGTTTCTGGTTGATTTACAGCCTTGACTTCTGTGTTTACTACAGATGTTTCAACAGGTTGCTTTTCTACAACAGCAGGTTTTGCCACTGGCATTTCGACCGGTTGCTTTTCTACAACAGCGGTTTTTGTTTCTGGCACAGTACAAGCTTTCTGTTTTTTGACAGGCTGTTTTTTTGTTTGCTTTTTCTGTACTGGCATTACATTAAGAGCACTTATCCAGCCATCTACTGAAACATCTATGCCTTTTGCTTTTGATGCAGCAATACTTTTCTTTACAGTCGCAATAGCATCTTCAATATCTTCATTGCCAGCTTGCAATCTTAGATTATACTCTGACGACTTGTCGTGTTTCAAAAAGCAATACACAGCATAAAATTCGTTTCCGTCCATATACCAAACGATACGTCTATTATCACGCCCCTGTAGCTTTTGCGATAAAACTCTGGCATTTTTTAATTCCAGATTTTGCGCACGTTTTATAACACCTTCTTCAACATAATGAACTTGCTGTTTAGATATTTCAAACGGCATAATGTTTATCTTTGCTATATCATTCAAAATAACAATTTGGTCGTTTAGAGCAAATTGTCCCAAAATATTTTCTGGGATATATTTTTTTATCTTAACGGTCTGCACTTCTTTGTTATTCAGATACAGTTTTTGTGCTTCTTTTGATTGTTCCTGTTTTTCTGATTTTTCAGGTTCAACCTTGGTAGCAGGTTGCTTTGCCTTTACAGGCTCTGCCTTGACAACAGGTTCTACCGAGTTTGTTTGTGATTCTGTAGATTTTTCACGAACAAACTGCAAAATAGCTTCTGTATCATCTTTGTGTACATAAATAGCATCTTTTATAAGCTTGCGTTCTTTCAGTTCAACTTCTGATTTTGGGCGCAAAGCTTCACGCACCAATTCTTTGATTTCTTTTTTACTAAACACAGCAGATATCTGAGTGTCTTCTGTACAAATCGCAATCAATTCTTCTTTTGAAATCAAATCATCGGTACTTTCTTCTGCAACAGGTTCAACAACTACTTTTTCCTTAGTTTTTTCTGCTGCTGCTTTTCGCTGTTCTTCTACATCTTTCAATACAGAAGATAGAATTTGTCCTTTTTTGTTTATAACAACTACATTTGGATACATTTCGGCAAATTCCTTAGCTGCACCCAAAGCACCACTGCCATTTTTATCTCTTGGAATAGCATTCAAAATCGAATTTTCAACAACGACTTTGCGTACCGAAGCAGGCAAAACACCACACAAATCTGCCAAGTTATTGATAGAATGTGTACAAATTAATTCTGATATACCTTCTGGCAACACTGTGCCTTTGCGAATTTCACAAGAAGAGCAATCAAACACCCCTTGGAATATCACATTTGGAAAACTTGGTAATTCTTTACCTTTACTAGCCTTTACAACCACATCTTCTTTGATAAGCAGTGGATGTTCTTTATCAAATTTTCCGTATGGCAAAGCACTCAGATCCACACTGAGAACTTCTCTTTCACCATCTTTAAAAACATATGCAGTATATTTAGTTTTTGCCATTTTATTACCTCTTGCTCATACAAATATAATACATATTTGTTTTTTGTCAATACACGATATAAAAAATATTGAACATTTTTTGTTTTTACATTAAAATCATTTGGTTGTCCCCATAGTTCAACAGGATAGAACAAGTTCCTCCTAAGAATTAGATGCAGGTTCGAGTCCTGCTGGGGACGCCAGTTTGTATAGGAACTCACATGAAGAACAAAGCTGTTAAGATAGGAATCATCGCCACAATCGCTCCACACATTTTTTGCTGTGGCCTGCCAATGTTATTAGCCATCATAGGCCTGGTTGCACCGGATGCTGCACATTTTCATCTTTTGCCACACTGGCTGGAACCTTGGTTGTTTGTATTTTCTGGTATTTTATTATGCCTGTCTTGGTATATGGTATTACGTGATTGCAGTTGCTCTTGCAAGGATTGCTCTAACAAATCATCGCATAAAACTCAAAAAATAATACTGACCATTATCACTGTAATATTTATAGTCAGTCTGGTATTACATTTGACCGCAAGTCATGTTTAAAAAACAACCGCCAATCGGCGGTTTTATACAAACTTTTCTGGAACAAGATTACATATAGATTTCCAAATACGGCGGAAAAATCCAGTATCAGGCGCGATTTTATGAACGCGCTCTTTTTTATCAGAACTTCTTCGTCCTGTCCAAATAGTTTTTCCTTTGTCATCCAAAGTTACACGCCATGAAGTTTTAGTATCTTTAATAATCATATTTCGTAGTTTTTCCGCAAAATCTCTACTTTCAAATATCGCAACATTTTCTGTGTTATAATAAGTACTACGCGGATCTAAATTAAAACTACCTATCCAAGAAATTTTATCATCAAATACCATCGTTTTACTATGCAAGACAGAAAAACTAGACTGTTTTCTTTCACGATCATGTTCTTTGCCACGCAGATTTTCTGCAGAAACCATAAATTCATACACGTCTGCGCCCGTTTTAATCAGTCTATCTCTATATTTTTCCCATTTAGCATATACAGTCGGAGCATTGGTCGAAGACAAAGAATTTGTAACAATCGTTACATGCACACCAGAGTCTTCTTCGCGCATGATAGACTCTAAACCGCCTTGCCCTGGCACAAAGTATGCAGCAGACATATAAACCGACTCATGCGTTTTATTCAGCAAATGCTGCAAAGCGCGCACAATATTACCACGATAGTTTTCTTTTTCCAGCATGGTCATTTCGACCTTTTCTGGAGGGTCAGCCAAGAATTTGCCACGCCCCCAGCTGATATCAAACTTTTTTTGTTTAAATTCTTGCTGAACCATATTGATAATATTGTTATAAGCCTTGATATTTTCGGCACTTTTGCGTTCAATTTCCGCAAATCTTCTTTCCAGTTTTCTTAGAGCTTTTTTTGATTTTGCTTTTGGAAATACAGAAGCCGGTATCGATAGATGATGTTCCCAATATTCATTAAAGCTATCTGTCGCATACCGAGTCATATCACCTATGAACAACACATCTGTATCAGAAAAATTAGATGCCGTTTCAGGATAGAAATAATTACTGCCTACATTTCTACCACCTGTGATATATGCAATATTATCAACAATGAACAACTTGTTATGCATACGAGAATTCAATCTAGAAAAATCCGTTAAAAACTGAGGATAATACAGTATCTTCGAACGATTTGGAACGGTATTAAACACCCGAACTTCTATATTCGGATGCTGATTTAGCAACATAACATCAACAATATCGGACTTGGTACCATAGTCATCTAACAAAATACGAACCTTGACCCCACGATCAGCTGCATGCTTCAGCTCTCCAATAAGAACACGAGAAGAAAAATCATTACTGTATATATAGGTCTGTAAATCAATTGTCTTGGTTGCCATACGCGCAAATGCAGAACGAACAACAAAAGCAGACAAGCCGTCCTCAATAAGAGTTGCACCAGAAACATGTCTATTCTCCGCCAATTCGGACGCATAACATTGCGCAATAGGTGTTTCATATGGGTCAAAAACTAAATCCGCACTGTTTATTTTTGAAACATAACCATCTAATCTTGAATCATGCATAGAAGTTGGGACTGTTGTACAACCCATGATAGGCAAAGTCAAAATCCAAAGAGCAACCCTTTTTAACACAGACAATTTTCACCCTCTTATATAAAAACAAGGTACAAACTGAATTATATCTAAAACTATGCCACTTCGCAAGAAAATTCATTATAGTTTTTAATAATTTATGAAATAATTCATAAATTCTTAATTATTTGTGTTTTTTTCTTTTGCACGACTTTGCATAATATGATAGAATAAAAGATAAAGAAGGGAAGGATTACATATGAAAAGGCTTGTTATCGTATTAAGCAGTTTGCTGGTATTGCCTGCATTTGCTGATGTTACGCCAGTTTATAACGAAGATTTTGTCGCATATTCTGACGACATAGTTGTTGATGCGGATGCAGTCGAAATTGATACAAAAGGTTCGAACGTACCTGTTGCTCAACCATCTCGTAATAAAGTACGTGGTACATCTACTGCCAACCGTGCAGCTTCGCGCGCTATGCCTGCAACAACTTCTGCTGCAAACCCACGCGCTGTCAGTGCACGAAACACAGCCTCTTCTCGTAATGCCGCCCAGGCACGCACAGCAACAACAGTTGCACCACGTGCTACTACAACAAATTCTGTACGCGTTGCAAACCGCCCTTCCCGCAATGCCTCTGCTACTACTTCACAAGGTGTAACTTCTCGTCCTGTATCCTTGACTAACAAAACTGTCGCCGCACGTGCTGGTGCCCTTTCAACAGGTTCTACTCGCGTGGGCGTTCGTTCGTCTGCAGCAATCCAAGCTAGATCAAATGCTATCTTGCCAATCTCTGCCACCGCAGAAACACCAGAAACAACTGCAGAAGAAAAACAGAACGCAATTGTCTCGATGGACGAAATCACACAGATGACAGATTATTGCAAGGCTCAGTACATTTCCTGTATGGATAACTTCTGTAATGTACTGGACGACAATCAGGGTCGTTGCTCTTGCTCTAAGAATATTAAAAATTACGAAAAGACAGAAAACGCATTAAAAGCAGCTACAAGCGCTTTGCAGGATGTCGCACAACAGATTCAATATATCGGTTTGACTGGCGAAGATATCAAAACATTATTCTCTCAGACCGAAGCTGAACTTGCAATGCAAACCACAACTGATAGCACTCAGCTAAAGAACAGTTTGGACAGCATCAAAGACATGATTATCGGAATCAAAACAAATACTGCTTCTTCTACAGAAACAGATATGAATTTCGACTTGTCTGGCTTGTTAGACTTTAACATCAACAACACTGGCTTTGATTTGGCTAATTTGTTCAGCACTAATTCATCTAATATTAATAGTATCAGCAATCAGCGTGGCGAACAGTTGTATAAAACAGCCGTTGCACGTTGTAAGACTTCTGTATTAAATAAATGCCAAAGCCAAGGTGTTGACATCTCTGTTATCACCAATGCATACGATTTGGAAATTGACAAACAATGTATCGCTTATGAACAGGCTTTGATTGAATCAAATGACAACATGTCAAATACAGTCCGTAACGCAAAAATGGTTTTACAGAAAGCACGTTTGATGGTCGCACAACAAAAGAATGTTTACGACTTGCGTGGCTGCGTAAACGCATTGGATTCCTGTATGCAAGACGACTTTGTATGCGGTACAGATTATGAAAACTGCTTGGACCCATCCGGCAAATACATCGTGAACGGGGCTGTTGTTGTTGGTTCTACACCAGGCTTCATCATTACAAAGACTGACACAACAATACCCTCAACACCAATTCAACATACAACAGGTTTGTATGCAGCTTGGAGCTATGGCGCAAATCTAAATGCTTGGGATAATTCTGGCAACATAGCTGACTATATCGATGAAAAAATCAAAACAAATGTCGCACAAATTCAGACAAGCTCTGATATGGCAGAATTCTTGAGACATAAAATCGGCTATATACAAGACAAAAAGAACTATGGTATGTGCGCATCTGTTCTGAACAAATGTCAGAACTATACATATAAAAACGACAAGTTCTTGCATGACAACCAGGTTGTTCGTGAATACTTGCAACGCACAATGACTCAAATCAAAACTCAACAAGACGAAATTATTGCAAGCTATGCAGAAAACTGCTTGTCAGATGTTACCAGTTGTTTAAACTCTAATAACCATGACACTAATGCAAACTTTGCAATTAACGCATGTAAAGCTCAGATTATAACATGTATGTCTGTGAACGGTGACGCTTCAAAATCACCTACACCTGCTGTAATGGCTGAATGGGTAGGAGAATTATTATCACAATCTTCAGGTGGTTCGTCTAGCAGTTCTACAAGCAACTGTTATAAACTGACAATTAACGGAACAGCTAACGGCGGTTCTGCCAACAGAACGTACTATGCAGATTCCGAAGGGAATATATATAATAAAGCCGGTTGCGTAGGCACTACTGCAACTAAAATTGGAACGGGCACAAAAACAAACGCAAGCCTTGCAGGTATATATCTATATGCTTCAGGCAATGGCGCACAGTGTGCTGATGCTTCGGGTAATTACAATCTAACCAATTGCCCAATAACAGGCGACACAACATGGTATGCAACATATAGTTGCCAAACAGGATATACAGAAAACGCAACCACAAAAGCATGCGAAGCAACCGCTTCTTTGACTATGACAATTAAAGACCGTATCAGCTCGCCTGCGGCTGTAAAAATTACTAACTCTAACTTTGTATGCAATCCAAACGGCGACACAAAAATCGTCATGAGCGACTATGTTACAATAGATTATACGGAGACAGAAAAAATAGGGCTACCTTCAGGTTGTATAAAGTTATGTTACGATCCAGCAGTAGAAGGAGTAGAGGACAATGCTAGCCAATATTGCTCATCTGTTCCAAAGGCCAAATGCGTAAACGGCGGTAATATGTATCTACTAGTAGACGGGTATTGCGTATTGTAACCCCCCCCACAATGGGGGATTTTTTTATTTGCACGATTTTGCTTAATATGATAAAATGAGAGATAAAGAAGGGAAGGATGTCGCATGAAAACGCTTGTTATTGTATTAAGCAGTCTGCTGGTATTGCCCGCATTTGCTGAGGTTGCACCAGTTTTTTATGAAGAGGAAGTCATCGAATATAACGATGAAATGGTCGCAGATACAGACGAAGTAGAAGTAGAAACTAAGAAAGTTGTTACTCCTGCTGTCCAACCATCGCGTGTGAACCCACGTGGCACTTCCGTTGCCAGCCGTGCTGCTGCACGCGCAACACCAGCTTCAGCTTCTGCAACAAATTCACGTGCTGTCAACTCTCGTGGCACAGTAACTTCACGCAAAGCTTCTCAGGCACGCGCAGGCGCAACAGTTACTCCACGTGCTACTACAAATTCTGCACGCGTTGCCACTCGCCCTTCTCGCACAGCTTCTGCAACACCAGCTTCACAGGGTGTAACATCTCGTCGTGCCGTTCAACCTAAGAAAACAGTTACTGCCCGTGCAGGTTCCAGTACCGGGGCTTTGTATAACAGCTCTACACGCATCGGAACTCGCACTTCTTCTGCTATTCAGGCACGTTCACCAAATGTATTGTCTGGTTTGACTTCTACAACATTGGAAACAACAACTGAAGAAAAACAAGAAGCAATTTCCGCAATGGACGAAATCACACAGATGACAGATTACTGCAAGGCTCAATATACTTCTTGCATGGATAACTTCTGTAATGTTTTGGACGATAATTATGGCCGTTGCTCTTGCTCTAGAAACATCAAAAATTATGAAGCAACAGAAAACGCATTGAAAAAAGCTACGGATGCTTTGCAAGATGTTACTCAACAAATTCAATATATCGGTTTAAGTGCTGACGATATCGAAACATTGTTCAAACAGACCGAAGCAGAACTTGCTATGCAAGACATTTCTGATAATACAAAGCTGAAAAACAGCTTGGATAGTATCAAAAACAGTATCGTTGATATTAAAACAACAACTGCTGCTTCTACGGAAACAAGTTTGGGATTTGATTTGTCTAGCATGATGCTGGATAATTCATTCACACAGTTGATAAATAACAATTCATCAAACACAAACAGTATCAGCAATCAACGCGGTGAACAGTTGTACAAAACAGCTGCCGCACGTTGTAAGACTTCTGTATTAAACAAATGTCAAAGCCAAGGTGTTGACATCTCTGTTATCACCAATGCATACGATTTGGAAATCGACAAGGAATGTTTGATATACGAACGCTCTTTGACAACATCAAACGAAAATATGACAAATACTGTTCGTAACGCAAAAGTAATTTTGCAAAAAGCACGTTTGATGGTCGCCCAGCAGAAAAACTCTTATGATTTGCGCGGTTGCGTAAACGCATTGGATTCTTGTATGCAGGACGATTTTGTCTGCGGTACAGATTACGAAAACTGCTTGGACCCATCCGGAAAGTACATTGTTAACGGCAGTATCGTTATCGGTTCTACACCTGGTTACCCTATTGACGAAAAAACTTCTGATGTATCACCAGCTCCAATTCAACACCATGAAGGTTTGTATTCAACTTGGAACTATGGCAGTGATAAAAACGCATGGGTCGATTCAGGAACTTTGGCTGACTACATAGATTCTAATATTGGCACTATTCCACAGACCAAGACCAGCTCTAATATGGTAGAATTCTTGAAGTACAAAATCGGCTATGTACAAGATAAAAAGAATTATGGTATGTGCGTATCTATTCTGAACAAATGTCAGAAATATACATATGACGATAAAGATAACTTCTTGTATGATAACCAAGTTATCCGTGAATACCTGCAACGCATATTGGCTCAAATCAAAGTATCACAAGACAATATCGTTTCTAACTATGCTGCGAACTGTATATCTGATGTTAACAGCTGCTTAAGCTCTAATAGCTATGCTACTAACCAGAACTATGCAATCAATGCATGTAAAGCTCAGATTGTTACTTGTATGTCTGTAAACGGTAATGCTTTGAAAGAACCTACTCCTAACTTGATGAAAGTATGGGTGGATAGCATTCAATCAAACCAACAGACTACTAACACTACTGCCGCAACTGAATGGCCTATCAAGTTCCAGCTGAACGGCTTGGCAACGGCTGCAACGGACCGTGGCAATGGCACTTATAACATCGAATCTGACTATTTGTTGCCTGTGAACTCTACTATCACACGTGCAGGAACAGTACCAGCTGCAACACCTTTGTATTGGTGCTGGTATAAATACCCATATGATTTGCACTGTGTCTTGACTAACACAACAGCGGCAAATGTAAAAATCCCAGCTGGAATGCCTTTGTTAAACGGCATAGTATATTTGTCCACATCCAAGACACAAATATCAAATACATTACCGGAATAAAGGTAGTGTAACAGAATAAAAAAAATCCCCAATTTGGGGATTTTTTATTTTTCTACCTTTTGTAAAACTGCTGTAAATGTAGATTCTGCAACCTTTTTACCTGCAACCATCGCAATACCATGAAACTTGTACATTCCCATCTTGGTTACCAATAATTCTACATGCAGTTCAAGTTTGTCGCCTGGACGCACCATGTGCGAAAACTTAATTTTTTCCATAGTGGTAAAATAACCCAACATATTTTCGCGTTCCGCATCACCAAGACGACTGAACGCAACAAAACATGCAGTCTGAGCCAATGCTTCAACTTGAAGCACACCAGGCATAATAGGATTACCAGGAAAATGGCCAGCACACCAAAACTCATCATCGCGCACATACTTTACACCAACAGCGCTGCTGTCGCTATATTCGCGTATTTCATCAACCATACGCATATCGCCACGATGAGGTATTATTCTCTCTATTTCTTTTGCATCTATAATCATTTTATATCACCTGATTATTTCTTAGTATTCTTGCGCAACCATGCATAATGACGCATAAATTCTGTTCCTGGACCCGCAGGATACCCCATATAACTTTCACCATCAGGAACATTGCGGAATACACCACTGTTTGCACCAATAGAAGCATTGTTTCCAATCTTGACACCGTTGGATACACCAACATGACCGCCCAGCAAAGCACCATCTCCAACAACAGCACCACCCGCCAAGCCTGTACCACTTGCCAAGAAGCATTCAGAGCCAATCACAACACCATGCGCAATCTGACACAAGTTATCAATCTTGGTACCATCGCCAATCTTGGTATCCGTCATAGCACCACGATCTACGCAAGTGTTAGCACCAATAGATACGCGTTCGCCAATCACAACACGACCAACATGTGGAATAAAAATATTCTTGCCGTTTTGACGAGTATACCCAAATCCATCTTTGCCGATTACAGCATTTGCGTTAATAACGCTATCTGCACCAATAGTAGCATTTTCAATGTGTGCGCCACTATGTACAACTGTATTACGTCCCAAAACAACACCACGTCCAATGTACGCGTTCGGATAAATCTTGACCCCAGGCTCAATCGAAGCACCACGTTCAATCGTTACAAACTGACCAACATAGTTTGTGCGCTTTTTACGAAAGAACACACCGCGTTCAATAAACGCATGCTTGCTGATGCCAAATCTAGGCTTTTCACGATAGATTTCACCTAAAATCTTTACAATATTGCCACGAGGACTTTCTGTGATTAGCAAAGTTGTACCACTTGGCGCATGTTTTGCCATTTCTGGCTGCACCAAAATAACCGTTGCACGCGTGTTTTCCAATACAGATATAGGTAAAATCTTGAACGCATTACTGTTTTGTTCCGTAGAATAAAACGCAAGCTGACCAGGTTTCGCATCCGCAATAGGCGCAACACCACGAACAAGAGCATTCGCATCACCACGTAATTCCAAGCCAAATTTGGCCGCCAAAGCACCAGCTGTTGTTTTACTTGCCGCTGGCGTAAACAAATATTTAATTAGTTTCATCATAGTGCAAGAATTATAAATTAAAAAAATCCCCATTGCCACATATATTTTTTTCTTGTCTTTTGACGATTCGTGTATATAATATACAGTGTTCTTAAATAATTTTTTAAGGGCGGGGTTGAGAAACCCCGCTCTTTCAATAAGACATCTAAAAAAACACAAAGGAGTGAATAAATGTCTTTTGTATCTATGCCTCGTCAAGACTTGCTGTTGGCAATTGATTCTTTGGCACAGGAAAAACAAATCGATCGCGAAATCGTTATTGAATCTCTGGAAGCTGCTATTGCTAAAATCGCAAAGCACAAATATGGCGAAGAATTTAATATCATCGCAAATATCGATCGTAAAAATGGCGCCATCTATGTAAAGCGCTTGTTCGATGTTATCGAATCTCCAGAAGCTGCTGGTGAAGAATATAATCCAAACACTATGTTAACAGTAGCTCAGGCTAAAAAATATGCAAAAGACCCATCAGTTGGCGATGTTGTAGAAGACTCTTTGCCAGAACCAGAATTTGGTCGTATGGCTTTCCAAACTGCACGTCAAATGATGACTACACGTGTACGCGATGCTGAAAAAGGCCGTCAATTCGAAGAATTCAAAGATGACATCGGCGATATCGTCAGTGGTGTTGTTAAGCGCATCGAATTCGGCAACATCTTTGTTGATATCAACGGTAAAGCCGAAGGTTATATCAAAAACACAGAATTAATCCCTGGCGAAAAATTGGCTGTTGGCGACCGTGTGCGCGCTTTGATTATGGATGTTGTTCGCTCTAACACAGGCCCTCAGATTTTCTTGACTCGTACACATCCAACATTTATGGAAAAATTATTCGTTCAAGAAGTTCCTGAAATTTACGAAGGTATTATTAAAATTAAATCAGTAGCTCGCGCTCCTGGTTCACATGCAAAAATCGCAGTAGAAACTCAAGATCCTTCTATTGATGCTGTTGGTATGACGGTTGGTATCAAAGGTACTCGTATCCAACCTGTTATTAACGAATGCCATGGCGAAAAAATCGATGTTATCTTGTATTCTGAAGACCCTGCTGTATTCATCGTTAACGCAATGCAACCTGCCAAGGTAGCAAAAATCATCGTTGATGAAGATACTCGTAGCGCAGCTGTCGTTGTTAATGAAGATCAACAGTCTTTGGCAATCGGTCGCCGTGGACAAAATGTTCGCTTGGCCTCTCAATTGACTGGCTGGAATATCGATGTTATGAACGAAACAGAAGAACAAGAAAAACGCGCAAAAGAATTTAAAGAAAAGACAGAACTGTTTATCGGTGGTTTGGATGTCGATGAAATGATTGCTCAATTATTAATCACAGAAGGCTTCCGTACAATCGAAGAAATTGCTTTTGTTGATATCGCTGAACTGGAAAGCATCGAAGGCTTTAACCCAGAATTAGCTGCAGAATTGCAGAAACGCGCAAAAGACTATCTGGATAGAATCGAAAAGAACTATTTCGAAGAAGGTCATAAACTGGGCATATCTGATGATTTGTTGAACTTTACATTTATCAAACGACCAATCATTATGCAACTAGGCAATGCTGGCATCAAATCTTTGGAAGACTTGGCTGACTTGGCATCTGACGAACTGGTTGAAATCTTGGGCGAAGACACAATGTCAAATCGCTTGGCAGGTCGTGTAATTATGAAAGCTCGCGAAATCGCATACGATATTCAACAGGACGACGAAGAATAAAATAACTATAAAAAAACAAAAAAAAAAAACGGAGTGGCTTAGATGGCAACATTGACACTTGGAAAATCTGTAACAACTGACGCAGTTCGCAGCAAAAAAGGCGACGCGGTGTTCGTAGAACGCCGTCGTCGTGTCATTGCGCCTGGCAGTAAAGAATTACGTGACGAACCAAAAACACCTGTGACACCAAAAAATGCCGCAGATGAAAAACTGCGTGCAGTGTTGGCCGCAGCCAAGGCTCGTGAAGAAGAACGCAAAAAACGCGAAGCAGAAGAAGAAGCTGCTCGTGCTGCACGCGCTGCTGAGATAGAACGCGAAAATCGTGAATACGAACAGGTTAAGTCTCAGTTGGCCGCACGCGAAAGCGCAAACACTACTGCAGAGGCAGAAGTTGTTGAAACAACTGCACCACAGCAGAAAACAAAACATCAACAACAGCCAAAGGTATTTACAAATAATGCCGTTGCTGGCGCAAGTCGCAAACCACGCGATAATGACGATGATGAACGCAACAATAGATTTAATAACTCAAAGAAAGACTTTAAAAAGTCCGGAAAAATCCATCTGCGTGATATCGTAATAGGCGATGGTGAAGACGATGACGAAATCGGATTGCGTGGCGCAAATCGTCGCAGATCCGAAGCTTCGTTAAAACGTTTCCGCGAAAAAGCACGCGCTGTGTTCTCGGCCCCTCAAAAGGTCGAACATGTCGTTACATTGGGAGATACTATTACAGTAAAAGACTTGGCTGCTGCAATGGCAGAAAAAGTTGGTAATGTTATCAAAAAGCTGATGGAAATGGGGATGATGGTTTCTGTTAATCAGTCTATTGATGCTGACACAGCAGAATTGATCGCAGGCGAATTTGGCGCAACAGTAAAACGCGTTGATGTAAAGCCATACGCAGAAATTCTGGAACGCGAACCAAATCCAGAACACCTAACACCACGTGCTCCTGTTGTTACTGTCGTAGGACACGTTGATCATGGTAAAACATCTTTGCTTGATGCTTTCCGCAATGCAAATGTTGCTGCGGGCGAAGCTGGTGGTATTACACAGCACGTTTCTTCTTATGAAGTCAAAACACAATCTGGTCAGATGATTACTTTCTTGGACACACCAGGACACGAAACATTTACAGCTATGCGCGCACGCGGTGCACAAATGGCTGATATCGTTGTGTTAGTTGTGGCTGCAAATGACTCTATCATGCCACAGACAATCGAAGCGATTAACCATATTCGTGCTGCAAAAGTTCCATTTATTGTCGCAATCAATAAAATCGACTTGCCAGAAGCAAACGCTATGCGCGTAAAGACAGACTTGCTACAACAAGAAGTTCAAGTAGAAGAAATGGGTGGTGATGTTCAATGTGTTGAAATTTCTGCTACCAAGAAAATTGGCTTGGACAAACTGGAAGAAGCTATTCTGTTGCAAGCTGAAATGATGGAATTAAAAGCCGATACAGAAATGCCAGCTGTTGCATATGTTGTCGAAGCTAAACAAGAAAAAGGCTTGGGAGCTGTTGCAACTGTACTGATGCGTCAAGGAACTTTGAAAATTGGTGATGTGTTCGTTGTAGGCGAAACATTTGGTCGTGTTCGTGGTTTGATTAACTCTAATGGCGAACGCGTTAAATCTGTACGCCCTGGACAACCAACTGTCGTACTGGGCTTGAATACAGTACCAGGCGCAGGTGATGAACTGCGCGTTATGGAAAACGAAGCACAAACACGTGAAGTCGCAGCATATCGTGCACAGAAATCCAAAGACAAAGCAAATGCAGTTAAACGCTCTAGCTTGGAAGAATTGTTTGCAAAACGCGATGACAACAAGAAACTTATCTTGCCAATCATTTTGCGTGCAGACGTACAAGGTTCTGTTGAAGCTATTTCTGATATGGTCAAAGATATTAACACAGACAAAGTTGGTGTTGAAATCTTGTCTTCTGGTGTAGGTCAAATCACCGAAGGCGACATTCGCTTGGCAACTGCATCTGGCGCAGTGATTGTTGCGTTTAATGTACGCGCAGATTCCGCTGTACGCGATATGGCACGCAATAATGGTGTTGATATCAGATACCACAGTGTCGTATATCGTATTACTGACGAAATCAAAGAAATCTTGTCTGGTAAATTGGCACCAGAAAAACGCGAAACATTTATCGGCTATGCAGACGTTATTGCTCTGTTTACAGTTGGCAAAGGTGTACGCGTTGCAGGTTGTCGTATGACCGAAGGAACTATCAAGAAAGACGCATTTGTTCGCCTGTTGCGTAACAATGTTGTTATCTATGATGGCAAGATTGGTCAGTTGCGCCGTGAAAAGAACGAAGTTAAAGAAGTATCTGGTGGTGTTGAATTCGGTATGTCTTTTGACAAGTATAACGACTTGAAAGAAGGCGACCGCGTTGAATGTTACGAAGTTGAAGAAATTCGCGCACAGATATAAAAAACTAAAAAACAAAAAAATGCCCCAAATGGGGCATTTTTTTCTACAACACTTAATACAAAAACAGACTGCCGCCAATTACTTGACGACAGTTGCTCCCTTCCTTCCGGCTATCCGGAAACTGATTGTCCCTGAACGCGCGCATGGACCACTATTATTTTATTAAGCGGCCATCGCTACGTCTTCTGTGGACGAAACTGTTGAGTCGGCTGCATCCATAATCTTCTTTGCTTCTGCAAATACCAATTCTTTTACACGCAATGCCAAATCTTTTGTTTCCATGCTTTCTGCAGGAACTTCAAAATTATCTGTACGAATTTGCAATGACACATATGCACCAACCAATGATGTGCGTGGCAAATCTTCGATTGAACGAGGTGCATTGTTAAAGCCAATTTTCAATTCATCGGCCAATGAAATAATCTGACGATCAGCATTAACCCATACTGTTGTTGTTAGGACTTGATTCAAGGCAATCATGATTTCTTTAATGTTTTTTTGCATGCGCGTTTCCCCTCCTTTCGGGCGTTTTTGTTGTTTTTACCTTGTTTTCTTGTAAATACGGCTGTATTTACAAAATCGTCAGATAAAACTTTTTTGTTTTTTTATTTTTCCCAAAAAACCGCTATTTTCGCGGATTTCTAGGCTTTTCATTTCTTTTTCCCTTGTCTATACAAACATCTTAGAACAAAAACGAATCGCAGGTCAAGCACAAAATTAAAATATTTTCATTTTATTTCATTTTTTTTAACTTTATTGCTAAAAACCATAAAATACCATAAGAAAACTATGACTTGTCATTGACAACCATATCTACATGTGGTAAAATTAGTATAAACAAGGCAAAAAAACACAGCAATTTATTCAATATGTCTTTATTTCTTTCGTCTTTTATAAACAAGATTGATGTCAAAGGACGCGTTTCTGTACCTGCTCAATTTCGTGCAGCAGTGAACAATGATGAATTTGCAGGTGTTGTGCTATATCGACAATATGCCCCCAATTGTATCGGCGGGGTATCAATGGCACGTATGGAGCAAATTGCCAACAATGCAGACACACACGGAACAAACAGCAAAACAGATGCTTTGTTTGCAGAAGCACGACAAATGGCTTTTGATATTACTGGCAGAATAATTATACCAAAAGACTTATTAAAGCACGCAGGCATCAAGGACAAAGCCATATTCGTTGGTCGTGGCAACAGCTTTCAAATATGGAATCCTGAAACATTTCAAAAAACACTAAAACTTAATAAGGAACAAAACAACAACATTTGTTAAATTCATCTATAAACATTGTAATATATAAATATGAAAACATTCCGTATATTTTTATTATTTTTAACTTTCACTTTTGGCTATGCAACTGCAAGCACTTCGCCTTTTATAATCCCCGTCAGTTTTCCAAAAACCGCAGAAGACTATTCTTTTACAGAGCGGCTAGAAAACAAGGCAACCGGATACAAACCTTATGCTGGACTATCTGCATATCAAATAATTAATTTTGAAGCCATGGAAGACGAAGTACAACGCGCAATTGAAGAAGAATTAGCAAAGGAAGGCATCGAACAATCCGAAGATTATGACACACCTGACCAAGACACAGAAGAGCCAACACAAGAACAAGAAACTCCAAAAAAACCAACACCAAAAACTAAAGAAAAAGAAACACCCGAAGCCACACCTGAGGAAACAACCCCTAACCAACAACCCACACAAGTTGACCTTCCGGCTGGTTATTGTTCTCGCAAAAATCCACATATTAAAGCCGGACAAAAAACGCCTTTTGGCCTGCCAGTTAATACAGAAGATTTAACAGGAACATTTACCGATAAAAGAACCAAGTCTATTATAAAAAACACAAACAAGGGTCTATTCTGCTCTCCGTACGGTTGCGGTCGTGGACGCCCGCACAAGGGAGTCGATATTGGTTGTACCGAAGACTTTTACCAAATGCCTATTTACACAACCGCAGATGGAACTGTAGAACTAATAACCCATGCTACAAAAAACTCATCCGCAGGAAACTATATCAGAATAAAACATACTAATGGTTGGACAACTCAGTACATGCACCTAGATAAAATACTCGTTAAAAAGGGACAAAAGGTATCCGCAGGATGCATGATTGGTTTAATGGGTCATACAGGTGGTAGCAGCGACCAAAAATATCCTACAATGGATAAAGACCTTACGCACTTACATTACGAAATTATATATTACGGTTCTAACAAATCTGTTACTGCACCTAATGGCAAAAAAATTAAAATCGTTCGCGGTGAACCAGGTACAAGTTGTGGTGCGTTTGACTATAAAATATACCCAAACAAAATCATGGTACACTGATAAAAACAAGTTTTTATTGGTTATTTTTGCAGCGCTTTCATAATGTCTGCAAAATTATCATTTACATCACCACGCGCATCTATTTCAGCAAAATGCACATTTGGAGCCGTGCGCAGCCAATCAATCGCTGGCATAGTTATCTTAAAGTAATTATCAAGGCGTCTTTGAATAATTTCAGGAGAAGCATCATCCGCACGCGTAGAACCAGAACGAATACGTTTATTTATACGCTCTATTAAAACTTCGGGCGGCACAGACAGATACAACGCATAAATATCAAACTTGTCGGCATAGTTATCCACCAACCACTTAGCCTGGGACACCTTGCGTGGGAATCCATCTAAGATAACATCATCCAACGATATTTCTGTTCGCATTATGTCAAACAACAATTCATCAGGCACTAAATTCCCAACAGATATTATCTGCGCCACTTGCGATTCAGGCGGCATAGAACGCAAAATCGCACCAGCTTCGATATATCTATACTTGTGGTCAGCCATCAGCATTCTTGAAAAAGTCCCCTTGCCTACACCTTGACCACCCATCATTAAAATCATTTGTCTTTTTTTAATCATACCTCTATTCTATCATAAAAAATAAAACTGGGCAAATTATGCCCAGCTTTATTTGGTTCAAAAACACACAAATTATTTTTTGCTGTTTTCGATAGCAGCACCCAAGATGTCGCCCAAAACAGAACCACTGTCTGCTTCGTTTGAGAATTCTTTCACTGCTTGTTTTTCCAATGTCACCTGCAATGCGCGGATAGACAATTTAACTGTGTTATCTTCAACAGAAACAACAGATGCTTCTACTGAATCACCAATGTTAAATTTGCCTGTATCCTGTTCTGATTTTTCGCGAGACAAGTCTGTACGACGGATAACACCGCGTGCATCACCTGGCAATGCCAAAATCAATTCATCAGGTGTGATTTCGGAAACAGTACCGCATACAACAGCGCCTTTCTTGATAGAAACAGCATTGTTTTCTGCGCTTTCTGTCAATTGTTTGATACCCAATGTAACACGTTCTTTTTCTGGGTTAATATCCAAAATCTTCGCAGTAACTTCTTGACCACGAACAAATTTTTTCAATTCTTCTTCGTCCAATTTGTTCCAAGACAAATCAGAGATATGAACCATACCGTCCAAATCTGGTGTCAATGCAACAAACAAACCAAATTCAGTTGTGTTTTTAATTGGACCTGTGATTACATCGCCAACATTGTGTGTTTCAGCAAACTGTT
>JAFZHX010000041.1 GCA_017554665.1 Alphaproteobacteria bacterium | reverse complement strand
TACTGTGGCATTGGTTCTGGGCATACAGAAGTAATTGGAACAATCGTCTTTGTGATGTTCGCAACTGTAGCCTGTAACGCCGCCAAGCCAGCATTCATAGAATTGCAGCAACAGTCGATACGCTGATTGACCAATTGTTCGCGTAATGGGCCAGCGATTTCCAGCGCAGCTACGCGTTTGTCAATAGCGGTCGTCGCTTGTGCTAATTCTTTGTATTGAGCAAACATAGCATTGTAGATTTCAGCCCCAGTTTTTTCGGCAAAGCGTTCTGCTTTTTCTTTTGCTAGTTCTGACATCAATGTGTTTGTTTGATTTCCGCCGAACAGCCCGCTCAAAATGCCTGAGCCGTTACCGTTCAACAATCCAAGTGCTGTACCTGCGATACCCAAGCCTAAGCCTGCCCCGCCAACACCTGCTGATGCGACATTTGCATGTCCGTCTGCTGTTTTTATTTGCATGTCTTTCTTCTCCATAGTTAGTTGTTAGTTTAGTCGTACGAACCGTTCGTACGCCTTTATTATATGCAATTAACAAGAATAAATCTCGCCAATTAAAAGCCAACTAAACGCCGCTAAATGGCCATTTTTATGCCACAAACACGCCAAAAAATAGACAAAAAATAGCCTAGGCTGTACACCTAGGCGGTTCGTACTTTGGAGAAAAAGCGCAGAAATCAGCGGTCTTTGAAACAAAGATGTGCAGTTCGGAACATTTCTAAAGCTTTTGCTTGTTTTCTAGTGAATGTTCTAAACCCCAAATTTATACCGTGTTTCGACAAATATCTCATAGCTTCGAATTGCGGTAAGTCTTTTACGCATGTGGCTATCAATATTTCTTTGTATGGAGTTTTTATCTTATACAAAGCAAACAATTCTTCCACCATAAAAGTCGGCATATTTTTAAGCATAACCTTAGTAGCGCGGTTTTCTATGTTCATCGAGCATTCTTTTTTATATAAATGTTAATAAGAATAGTGCGTTCATAGCAATAGATATCAACAAACCGATTGATAGCATGCGGTTCGCCCACAAGCAAGGTTCGTTAACTTCTTTTGACAATTTAATTAATTTATCTAAAGGCATTCCTTCCTCCTTTTTTATGTAAGACATTTTTCAACAGCTATACGATAGTCTGCCACTTCATCTGCCTGCATTGCCTTATACGTCGCTTCTCGCAACATTGGCGGACATTCGGTTCTAATCTGCACGCTTGAATTTGGACAACAAGAAGGCAAGGTTAGCACTATGAGGAGCAGATAAAACCTTTTCTCGTATATTTCTATCAGATTCTTGAACCATTTGCTGAACTTTGTTTGTTTCCGTTGCAATGCCTTCTCTGCAATTAGACACACCCAGCCTGTAAGCCATATACCAACAAGCCCCGCACAAACCAACCAAAACAATAATTTTGCCGATTCCATTTGTCATTCTGTTATTTATTCTGCCCTTGTTTTCTGTCAACCACAGAGAGACCTGCCAAAGCGGTAATTCCTCCTATGATTAATCCTATTGTAGCATCACTTGCTTTCATAATCAACGAAATAATTAACGCAAAGAACATTGCCCACGCAAGATGAAGTCTTGTCGATGGCAAACCGTTTGCATCTGATAAAAGTTTTTTAATCCAGTTTTTCATTCTATATACGGATTTTCTTCTTCAATCTT
>JAFZHX010000040.1 GCA_017554665.1 Alphaproteobacteria bacterium | reverse complement strand
TTTTATTTTTTCATTTCTTTTTTCTGTGGGGATGTGTCCATTTATAGCGATAGAGACCAACAGATCAAAAGGCGTTGTCAAAGATCGTGATGAAAAAAAGTTGTTTGTTCAAGATTTGAAAGATACTGCTGTTTATTATCAGTTCGAACATGACGCGGACTTGGGGGTAGATTTACGCAGGGCGTTTCCGCATGTTATGTCTGGCGATACATTGACATATTTGTTACCGGCTAGGAATACAGCAAGTTTTGATGCGGTACGTAAGGTTAATGGGCAATCTATGTCTAAATTTGCTAAAAAACGTCAGCAAATTGCAGAATCTACCAAAATACGCAATGCGTTAAATCAGAAAATAAAATAATGCACAGGCTTGATAATCTTTGTGTTACGATTTGATGTGTAATGCAATAAAGGATAAAAAATGCAGTTTTATAAGAAAGTACTATTAACATTATCTGGGGCCGGTATGATGGTGTCTTGTGTGCCGCTAGAAAATATTTCAAATCCAGTTGCTGCACGTGTTGTCAAGATAACAAAATATCACTATTTAGATCAAGATGGTGATGGTGCTGTTGATAATTGTTTGTATATCAATGGTCGCAAGCATGATAATAATCAGTGCTATTTTCATGATTGTATTCAGGTTGGCGATACATTAAAGTTTCGTGCGGCAAATAAACGTTTGGTTAATTTAAGTTCAGATGTTGCAACACGTAATGTGATATTAGATTCTGTTAATAATAAATCTGTTGAAGATCTGAAATGTATTTATAAAGAAAAACGTATGTGTAATATATCTAGTCAAGAAAAGATAAAATAATATATGGGTAATAAAAATGAACTATGATGAATAAAGTGTAAAAAAGAGTCGTGAAATATCAGACGAATCCATCAGGGGGTTAACAGGTGTTTTTTGTGTTTTGACTGCATTTATAATCTTAGGTTTTACAGATTTGGTTGAAGAAAAAACATACGGTGTTGTCAAAGAATGTAATAATAAAGTCTTGTATGTTCAAAATATGTCAGATACATCACAATATGTTATTGTTACAAGTCATAAAAACTTCTGGCCATCGGAGATACGTGCCTTTACACATGTTGCACCTGGCGATACATTAAAATATGTAAATTATAGAACACCGACTGTGCCTTTTGGGGCTGTAAAGCGTATCAATTCCAAAAAAAAATGGCAGATTTTGCTAAAGAACGCGAAAAAAAGCAAAACAGCGCAACAAATCAAAAGGCAAGGTAAGGATTGACAATTTTAGATTTTGTGTTATTATGTAAATATGATACAAAACAAAGGGATGAAAAATGAAAGTATATAAGCGTGTTTTTCCATATATGTTGGCTGCAGGGGCTTTGTTCTTGCCGGCTTTGAAAGAAAAAAGCGATAGTGTTACGCAACAGGCTGTTGTAATGAAAAAGAGAGATGCTGTTATATGGCTTGATACAAACGATGACGGAGTATCTGATAAAACTACTTGTTTGTGCAATGGTGATAAAGATGTTAGTGATAATTGCAACGTCGTTAGGAATAATATTAAAGTTGGCGATACATTAAAGTTTCATGCGGATAAACGAGATTTAGATAGAAAACATGCTGTAATTATTTTTGATCAACTTGATTCTGTAAATTCAATGTCGCGTGATGTTTTCCTGGCTTTATGTCGTGCAAAAGAGCTTCAAAAGAATTTAAGACGCTCAAATCGTATTAATATGGAATTGGATTATACTTTGGTAGGTGATACAATAGAAGTTGTCTTGCGTGAAAAAGAAATTTCCAGTGCAGACAGATTTAAAAACAGTAAGTTGCAGGACGATTATAAATTATATGCAATTAATAGACAGAAACAGAAAGTTCAATAATTGTTGAAGTTTTTGCTTTTTGTATCAAGTTTGTCTGTGATGTAGAAACAAAAGGGTAAAAAATGAAATTTTATAAAGCACTATTAACATTATCTGGTGCAGGTATGATATCATCTTGTGTGCCATTATCACAAATAACACATCCGGCTCAGGGTAGGGTTATCGAAAAAAGAGAATATGGTGTATGTTTAGATTCAGACAACGATGGCTTGGCTGATGCATGTATGGATATTATTGGTACAACAGCAAGAAATAATCAATGTTATTTCTATGATTATATTGAGCTTGGTGATACATTAAAATATCGTACTACAAATGATGAACCTGTTCTTTTAAGCGCGGATTTATATAGAAATGTTGTTTTAGATTCTGTAAACAGTCGTTCTGTTAAAGATTTAAAACGCATCTATGAAATCAATGTTATACGTAATGCACTTGAACAAGAAAAAGCTAGATAAAGGGATATGTTAACTACTTCGGATTTTGATTTTGAATTGCCAAATGATTTAATCGCTTCGCATCCATTGTCTCAACGTGATGCGTCTCGTATGTTGGTTGTAAAAGGCGATAATATTTCCGATAAGCATATTCGCGACTTTTTAGATTATATACAGCCAGATGATGTTGTGGTGTTTAATAACTCACGCGTTATACCAGCTCGTTTTATTGCTGATGACAAGTATGAAATCACATTGCATACAGCTGCAGAAGATGGTTGCTGGTGGGGACTGTGTAAAAAGTTTTCAAAAATACAAATTGGCACAGTATTAAAGCTAGAAGATGGCACCGGTATAGAAGTTGTGGATTTAGATAGCGAAAGTGGACTAAAAATAAAGTTCTTGTGCGACAATGTGTTTGAAGTATTGGAAAAGGTTGGTAAAATGCCTTTGCCACCATATATGAAACGCGAAGAACAAACAGAAGACCGTGAACGCTATCAAACAGTATATTCTTCACCATTAGGTTCGATGGCGGCACCAACAGCTGGTTTGCATTTTACAGCAGATTTGTTGCGCGAAATAGAAAACCGTGGTGCAAAAATTGTAAAGGTTACTTTGCATGTTGGGGCGGGTACTTGGATGCCAGTAAAAACAGAAGATTTATCAGAACATAAAATGCATAGCGAGTGGTGCTGTATTACTTCCGAGCAGGCAGAGATTATCAATAGCGCAAAGCGTATAATTGCAGTTGGTACAACTTCAATGCGTACATTGGAAAGTGCTGCACAAAACGCAATGCCAGGACAACGTGTTGCAGCAATTTGTACGAATACTTCGATATTTATCACACCAGGATACAAGTTTCGTGCAGTTGATGTGTTGCTGACTAATTTCCATTTGCCGAAATCTACATTATTTATGTTGGTTTCTGCGTTTAGCGGGCTTACAGAAATGAAGGCTGCCTATAAACATGCTGTAGCTGAAAAATATAGATTTTTCAGCTATGGTGATTGTTGTCTGTTGTTTAATAAAGAAAAAGGAGAGTAAGATGGCTGCACCTGTTGCTGCTGCAGCGGCTCGCGCACTTCCTACGGTTGTTCGTGTTGTCGCTAAACCAAAAGTTTTTGCAAGATTCCTGAAAACCAAGGCTGGTAAAAAAGCAACCTTGAAATGGGGAAGAATGTTATTGCAATCTAAAACGACTCAAAAAGCAGTTGAAAAGTTGTTAAACAAAAATAACAAAACTTCTAAGAAAAATAAAAATCAAACTGATTTAGAAAAAGAATATAAAGAATTGCAAAAGAAAGTTGCAAAAATGGAGCAAAAACTAGATTCAGTTAAAAATGATAATGATGCATTAGAAGCGCAAACATTTAAACTGGGACGTCAAGTTGTTCAAATGCGCCGTCTTTATCAAGAAATGTTGCAAGAATATCAAATGCAACAGCAGCAACTTGTTGCTTCTGCAAGAGGACACACTCGCTAATTTTATATATCAAGGGAGAATTTAATGAAGTACGAACCGAGTTTACACAAGTTATCAAATGGTGTCGCTGTTATTTTAGATGCGATGGATTGCGAAACAACAAATGTAAGAATTGGTTTTGCAACAGGTTCTCGTGATGAAAAGCCAGAAGAATACGGAATAACTCATTTTTGCGAACATATGCTGTGCAAAGGAACCGCAAAGCGTCCAACAAGAAGAAGCATTACAGATTATTTGGATATGTATGGTGGTTTGTCGAATGCTTCAACATCTTCAAGTCTTTTAAAGTTCGAAGGTGAAATTATTGGTGATAATTTAGATAAGCTAATCGAAGTTTTAGCCGATAATCTACAAAACTCGTTATTTGATGAAAAATCAATAGATTTGGAACGTATAGTTATTCTGGACGAATTGCATCGTGCGCAAGCTAAAAGCAACAGGAAAGAGGCGGACTTTTTGTCCAAGACATTATTTAACTCTGCTTTGTATTCATTTCAAACACTTGGTACAGAAGAAAATATTAAGTCGTTCACACGTGAACAAATGCTGGATTGGATAAAAAAGCGTTTGTCTGCAAAAAATTGTACAATTGTTGTTTCTGGCAAAATTCCAAGCAAAGAAGCTTTATTAAAACAGTTAGAAAGCAGTTTTGCATTTTTGCCTACGCACGAAGTTGCAGAAAATAAAAAACAAACTTATACACCTGCAATAGCACATAAAATAGCAAGCAAAGGTCAGATTACAAGTATCAATATCTTAATCCCAAAACGGTTTGATTTTAGCGAAAAATATCTTTTCCATCGTTTTTGCGAACACAAATTTAAAAGTTATTTACGCGAAGAGTTATATGAAGAAATTCGCCAAAAAAAAGGCTTGGTTTACGGAGTTGATGTAACTGCTTGGGGTGAAGAACAAGGTGTTCATGCTATAACATTGGAATGCTCTGCAAAAGATGTTGCCACAGTTGTAGAGCTAATCGCTAAAACTTGTGCGCGTGCTTATAATGAAAAAACATTGGATGACAAGTGGTTAGATCGCTATGAAAAAGCAGGTTTGTTAGGCGATGCAAAGTGGCTTGATTCTACGGACAGAAGATGTTCAACTTTGTTAAACAAGTTTCGTGATACAGGTGAATTATATGATTTTGATAAAACAATAAAAATTAGTGCAAGTATAACTGCAGAAGATGTGTATAGGGTAGTGAAGGGTTTTTTTGATAAGCCAATTTCTATTCTTACATACGGCATTGATTTTGATGGCGATTTAAGGGAAATTTGGAAAAAGAATTTTCCGAATTGCGGTATTGCACCAGCAAGTGTAAATAATAAAGATATGCAACAAGCACTTGATAAAGATTTAAGCAGATAAAATTATAAAGGTTGAAAAATGGCACTAAAATTTAACTTGATTGCAACAGATGGAAATGCACGTCGTGGCTCAGTAGAAACAGCGCATGGTACATTTCAAACACCTGCATTTATGGCAGTTGGTACAGCTGCAACTGTCAAGGCTTTGACAATGGAACAGGTAGAAGCAACAGGAACCGAAGTTATCTTGGGTAACACTTATCATTTGATGATGCGCCCAGGTGGTGATTTGGTTGAACAAATGGGTGGACTACATAAGTTCGGTGGTTGGCATGGTCCTATCTTGACAGATAGTGGTGGCTTTCAGGTTATGAGCTTATCAACACTGACAAAAATGAGTGAAGAAGGTGTTCAATTTACATCTCATTTTGACGGCGGGAAAAAACATTTCTTGCGCCCCGAAGACTCTGTGCATATTCAGCATCAACTTGATTCTAATATCACAATGGTATTGGATGAGTGCTTAAAATTGCCAGCAGACAGAAAACGTGTTGAAAAAAATGTTGATATGGTAACCCGTTGGGCAAAACGCAGTAAAGAAGCCTTTGTTGACAGACCAGGTTACGGTATTTTTGGTATTGTCCAAGGTGCAGATTTTCCAGACTTGCGCGAAAAGTCAGCGCGCGAATTAACGGCAATCGGATTTGACGGCTATGCAATTGGTGGTTTGGCTGTTGGTGAACCACAATCTGTTATGTTTGATATGATAGCAACTACAACACCATTATTGCCAACTGATAAGCCTCGTTATTTAATGGGTGTTGGAACACCGTTGGATATCTTGGGCGCGGTTGAACGCGGTGTTGATATGTTTGACTGTGTTATGCCAACACGCGCAGGCAGAACTGCTCAGGCATTTACAAGACACGGCACAATGAATATGCGTAATGCGAAATTCAGGGACGATTCAGCGCCATTGGATGACAAATGCGGATGTCCAGCTTGCAAGTTGTCGCGTGCATATATTCATCACTTGATAAAGTGTAATGAAATATTAGGTGCGACATTGTTGACCCAGCATAACTTATGGTTTTATCAGGACTTGATGCGTGATATTAGAACTGCAATCGAGCAGGGCAACTTTGCGCAGTTCAAAGCAGAATTTATAAAAAAATATACAGGTGAATAAATGTCTGATGAACAAAAAAAAGTCTTAATTCCAAATCCGGTCGCAAAGTTTAATACCGCAAACCAACGAATCTATGGTGTGGTGCGTCAGGGTGATACAGTTTATCTGCTGACAGTATATAACGCACCAGGACAACAGTTTGCTTTTGCATGGCTTTTAATGAAGCCTGTGGTTGAAAAACACAAGTTTGCAACACCACAACAGGCTTTTGAGTACTATAACACAGCGGTGCAAGTATATAACTATCAGGTAGATTTTGAGAAAAAGTTTGCAGATAACAGCGAACATGATGATATGGTTGAAATAAATGACTATATGCGTAAATTACAACCTAAGTTTATTGAAGAAGCAAAACATGGGACTGTTACGGACAAGGCCACTATATTCAAATATGTTGAGCATCCAGAATTTAATCCGATGATTCAAATAGACCAGTTGAATTATTTGCCTTGCTTGCATTCCGAACGCATAAATCAACCCAAGATGTCGTTTGTGTATTCGTTGGTCTTGCCACGTATTGGCGATGCTGAAGACGAGTTTAATGTAAATGCGAACGTTGAAATATCTGGATTTCAAACGCATGAAAATGCAGCCAAATACCAAGAAATATATGATAATGCATATAAAAATATTAATATGTCTGCTCCAAAAGCATGTAACCAAAAAGCATTAGAGCATATGAAATCAATATGCAATTCGATGCGTTTGTCTGCTACTTGTTTTAAATTGAAAAAACTGTAAGAGGATACAAATGTCAAATAAACCAATTTTAACACTAGATATGAATGAAAAAATTTATTTAGCTGTCGCCAAGGACACTACGAACGATTTGGCTTTTGTTTATACTTTGGCATGCAACAAGGATAAAAAAACAAATTTATACGATGTGTTTGCAACACCTCAGGTTCATACATTTAGAACCAAAGGTGGGGCACATGTGTTCTATAAAACAGTTGAACAAATCGTGGTAAGAAACGAAAGTTTAGAAGTGTATAAGTCGCTATTTGATTTCAATAAAAAACAAATAGAAGAATTTATGGCGCATATACGATAAAAATATTGCATTTTGTGCATGTAAAATATTAGTATTTGTATATAGATAAAGGAGATTTATATGGCAAAAAAATCTAAGACGGTCGAAGTAATTGATATGGGTGGTGTCAAGACTGTTAAAAAGAAACAATCTGTTATTACATGGACAAAGCGTATTTTTGCAATTGTAACGGTTGTATGGTTGTTCTTGGTTGCGTGGTTTCCTGTACATGTAAAGAATACCTATTCAGGCCCTATTAAAAAGTCCATTGTCGTATCTATGTTCTTTGACTTGCAAAAGGGTATAGTAAAACAATATGAAGCTCTATTAGATTCTGTTGCAAATGCTGTTGATTTAGAAAAGCCTATTGCTGTTGCTATTGACAAGGTAAAATTAGCAGAAAAGGGTGTTGATAAGGTTACTGATACAACAGCTTCTGCTAAAAGCAAGACGGCAGCTGTTTCAGAAAAGACTTCTGGTGTAAAAAAACTGACGGGCTTGGCAAACAAATTCGGGGTCAAGACAGACGGTGTTGACAAGGCTGTTGCAGATGTTGATTCTGGTGTTGCAAAAGCAAATAAAACAATAGCCTCTGTTGACGATACGGCTGCCAAAGTAAATCAGCAACTAGATAAGATAAAAAAAGACTTAACACGCGTTGCTCAGACAGAAATTGATACAATGATGGATAAAGCAATTAAAAATGCACTGGATAAACAGTCTGGTGGTCTGGGAACTACTTTGTTAACAAATTATGGTATAGAACATGTATATCCATGGCGTCCATCGTCTTGGCCAGTTGCGACTAAGATTTATAACGAATTGTCCGCATCAGATGTAACAACAATTACAGTTATTACAAATACTGTTGATAAGTACTTTGGTTATGTTGCATGGGGGTTGGTTGTTGCTGCATGGGCAATTGGTTTGTATATTTGGTTGTTGGTATCTAAAAAAGTCAAAGCGATCATCAGACCATTTAATGTATGTCCTCGTTGTGGCCATACATACGCAGATAGACGCACTGCGCTGGGTTTATTAAAGGTATTTCAGCCATGGAATTGGTTTTAACTAAAAAAAGGTAGAAATATGAATGAACAGAAAGTTAATGTAACAAACACATCGCCAAGAGTAACAGCATTTTGTATGGTGTTTGTGTTAATGTTTGTGTTCTGTTCAATGCTTACGCAAGAATTGATTTTGGATAAGCAAAAACAGCACCAGGAACAGGCTAAAAAGCAGTATACTTTGGATTCTTTGCGTTATGTACAAGACTCTATCATACATCAGGATATGTTGCGTTTTCAAAATGAGTTCAAGAAGATAATGGCACAGCAACAATATAAAGATTCTTTGTTAAATATGGCTGCGCTAGAATTGGGGCGTGATGTTCGTGCCAGGACAAAACAATCTGAAAAAGTGCTGAAATTCGCGGAACAAAATGTAAAACAAAGATAATAAAAAAAGTACTTGCAATTATAAAAAATATATGTCAATATATGTCAGCAATGCGAGCGTAGCTCAGTTGGCTAGAGCGCAACCTTGCCAAGGTTGAGGTCGAGGGTTCGAGCCCCTTTGCTCGCACCAGTATTTATAAGACCGTCCGCATGGACGGTTTTATTTAAAAAACAAGGTGCATAAAAGTTATGAAAAGCTTTTTGAAACGTTTTAATTAATATAGTGCGACCAACAGAAAATAAACTGCGGGCGCACTGTTATGCGTCCGTTTTTTAATTTAAAAACACAAGGGAAAATAAAAATGTCAGAAAACACAACACCAATATCAACAAACGAATTGACTGCACGCCTACAAAAGGCTGAAAATATCAAAGCACGTGATGGCGTTGTTTGGAAAGACAAATTTGACCGTACACACACAATTGAAGAAGCGCGCGCATTGTCTGATGATACACCAGTAAAGTTAGCAGGTCGTGTAACAGCGTTGCGTTGGTTGGGCAAGTTAATGTTTGGTCGTATTTATGACATTAACGGCGAAATCCAGTTTTCAATGTCCCGTGAAGAGTTGGGTGAAGAAAACTATAAGTTTATGAAAGCTAATGTTGATTTGGGCGACTTTATCGGCATTACAGGTGTTTTGTATCATACAACAGCGGGCGAGCTGACAGTAAAAGTGTCAAATTATGAAATTTTGGCCAAGGCTTTGCGTCCATTGCCAGAAAAATATCATGGTTTGACAGACATGGAAACACGTTATCGTCAGCGTTACTTGGATATTATTTCAAACCCAGAAGCACGCAACGCATTGTTGGGTCGTTTCAAGATGACTCAATATTGGCGCGATTATATGAATAGAAATGGCTTCTTGGAAATAGAAACACCTATTTTGCAGAATATTGCATCTGGTGCTGCTGCTCGTCCATTTACAACTCATCATAACGCTTTAGATGCTGATTTCCAGTTGCGTATTTCACCAGAATTATTCTTGAAGCAAGCAATTGGTGCAGGTTTTGACAGGGTTTATGAAGTTGCAAAAGACTTCCGTAACGAAGGTATGGACGCAACGCACTTGCAAGAATTTACAATGGTTGAATGGTACGCTGCATACTGGGATTTTAAAGATAATATTAAATTCACATGGGAATTAATCCAAGAATTATTGATGAAATGTCGTGGTACATTGCAGATTGAATACCAAGGCGCAACATTAGATTTTAGCAAATATGAAATGCTGGATTATACAGCCAAGATGAACGAATTCTTTGGTTGCAATATCTTAGAATTTGATGATGTTGATGTTTTGCGTCAAAAGCTGGTTGATGAAGGTATGTTCCCTTATGCAGAACTGGAAGACTTAAAGTCTATCCCTACATTGGTTGACTATGTTTACAAGCGCAAAATCCGTGGCAGTATTGTAAATCCAACCTTCTTGTATAATTATCCTTCTTATATGGTTCCATTGGCTCGTCGTAACGATGAAGATGAACGCAGAATTGATATGTATCAATTGTTGGTATGTGGCGCAGAAATTTGCAAGGGCTATTCAGAGCTTGTAAACCCAATTCAACAGTTGGCAGCATTCGAAGATCAAGCAAAGAACATTGCAAACGGTGATGACGAAGCGTTTAATCCAGATAATGACTTTGTTCGCGCAATGGAACATGGTTTTCCGCCAATCTCTGGTGTGGGTATGGGGGTTGATAGATTGGCTTGCATTATCTTTGATCAGCCAACAGCGCGCGACATCGTGTTGTTCCCAATGATGAAATAACCACAGGAAAAATATGTCACATACAGAACTAGAAAACGATATTCAGCTACAAACATTAGAGCTTGATAGAAAAAATCAGGCTGCTATTGAACGCGCATTAGAGCAGGGCAGAATAGATGAAAATTCTGCCGAATATCTGCGCGATTTATATACGGATAGTATGTCTTGGTTGCGTGAAGTGTTCTATGTTTTGGGCAAAACATTTGGTGCGCCAAAAGCGCCTGTTATGAAATATGATTATGAATCAGACGGCGCAATTGATGAACCAATCAGAATATCTGATATTAACCCGTTAGTTCCGTATGTAGTAAATCATCGTTTAGATGCTGACCCAATGCGTAATCAGTTCTTTACAAGTTCGGCTGGTCATAAAATCGATTTGTCTGTGTCTTCGATTGTTACAGTGATTGTTGCGGCGCAAAAGAAGATTGATAGGGCAATAGACAAGATTACGGGCAAGTATTATTCTGATTATATCGAAGATGTTGCAAATGCGGCATATAACGTACTGGCTTCTCACGATAGGGATGCTTCTGCTCGTGCAATTGCGGACAAGATTCGTGAAAAGTTCTCGGAAAAATATATCAGCACAGCATCAGAAACAGTTTTGTCTATTATTGGACGTGGTCATGAAAAAATCGCAGTTGATTTAGTTCGTGCGATTGACAAAGTTATGTCGCCATATTTTAGATTGCAAGATGTATGGCGCGTAAAGTGCTTGTTTGACTTGATTCCACAGGCTCGCTTGTTTATAGAGCGTTTGCATGAAATTATGCCGGACAGAATTTTGTCTGTTCGTGACAATTTCTATAATATGCAAAATCCTCGTAACTATCGTGATGCCAAGGTTATTATTAATATTGGTAAAGATACAGAACATATTGTGCCGATGGAAATTATTTGTCAGGTTCGTACTTTCTTTGAATTTGAGCGTCAAACACATGGTGCTTATGAAATGGCGCGAACAAAGAAGTGCGGCAAGTCGGATAATATCGAAGCAAAAATGGCAAACTTTATGGAAGATGGTGTAAAGTCGTACAACCGTATGATTTGTCAGTGCTTAGAAGATTTGTTTGAACGTGTAGGTTGGAATATTTTGTACTCCAGAAACAATAATATTTCTATCTTCGAAGGCTTTCCAAAAGAGTGTAATTTATATTATCCGCCAAAGGTTTTAGATAATATTTTGGAAAAGTTGGACGATGCTTTGGAAAATGAAGTTTTTCATGTTGAAAACGCGCCTGTAAAGCTGTCTAAACACCAAGAAAGCAGAATCTTTCACTTTATGGCGCGCTTTGTTTTGGTTGCTGCAATGCCTTATATGCAGCGCGATTGGAATGTTCCTGCGACCAGCCAAGCCGGCAAATTATTTAACTTTGTTATGAATGAAGTGCAAAGATATTATAAAAAATAGTTACAATAGTTTGTTTTTTTTGGTATACTAAGCCAAGATGACAAACCCATGGAATTTTAGATTTTTGTTATTGCTTCTTCTGTGCCCTTATACGTCGTGGGCAGAAGAGTTAAATTTGGTGTCCGCCATGCAAAATACATATGTTGCGTGTGCTAATATTAGTGATAGTTTGTCAGAATTAAAAAAAATGGCCGGGATAAGTACCGCGATTAGTGCTGTTGGTACTGGGGTTAGCACGGGGGCATTGGGTGTTGGAATAGCAAAAGATAAAGTAGATGATAAAGCGGAACGTATTGAAGTCAAATTAGAAGTGTTACGTAAAATTAATGAAACAGATCCCCAAAGAGCAGAGCAAGATTTTACAATCATGGAAGCGCAAATTGCTGCAGGACCAAATTATGCTGCAATATTAAAGATGGCCGATGAATTTTTTGGTGATCAATCAGATCTAAAACAATTGGAAGAAGATTTACAAAAAGATTTAAAGGAATTGACAGATAAATCTAAAAAACTTGGAAATTGGCGTACGGGTTTAATGGGGGCTGGTGCTGCTGCGAATGTTGCAGGCGCAATTGTATCTGGGGTTTCAAATAATAAAATAAAAATTGAAGATTTAATTGCAGATTGTAAGACTTCTTTAAGCGATTTAAACAGAGTCATAGCACAGGCACGATTAAATAATGAAGATGTGACAGAAGCACAATTAATATTAGACGCTTGCTCTGATTATAATATTATTGATGAGACAAAATTTACAAAAATTGCACGGGGAGCCACCATAACTTCTGCAATTGGTGCAACAGCAGCCACTACAGGAACTGTATTAAGTGCTGTTTCAAATTCTGATAAAATGCGTAATGACAATACTGAAACAGGTAAAGAAAAAGAAGATAAATTAAATGCCGCATCAAATGTGCTTGCATTTGGTACGGCTGTTTCAGGTGTCGCCTCTACTGCACTAAGTGCAGTACAAATTGCCGAATTAAAGAAAATCCTATCTGTTTCAGAAAAATGTACTTCTGTTTTAATGTATGACGACGGGGTGAGGTAAATGAGAAATATATCAAAGTTTTTTGTGTCATTTATTGTCGGAACAGTACTGTGTTTTCCTTCTGCAAATGCTAAGGTAAACCAAGAATATGTAAATAAGGTAGATAGCTTGCTTGATGGATATGACGATTACAGACGATTTTTTTCGTATGTAATTGTAGAAGATACACTTGAAGAATGGAAAAGAGGGACTCCGGATGTAAATATTGATGTTGCAGTGCAGGAAATTAATCGGCTTTATAGTGGTCTCTTTTCGGTAGATGATTTATTTTTTATCTGTCTGATAGCGTATGAAAAAAAATCAATTTCAGTAGAAACGATAGATGAAATGTGGCCCATTTGTGTAAAAGAATTTATTTCACCATTACTAGAAAAAGCTATACAAACAAATGTTCTGGATGGTATGGTATTAGATCGTTATGATGGAAGTCGTTTTGATAAAGAGTGTACACCGTCAGTACATGTTGATGGTATATCGGATATTATTTGTGCCAGTGGTAATTATGCATTTGATCCCGCATTTGAAAAAGCAATGATTACTAAATTTAGATCAGAGGGTGGTTGTAAGAATGTCGGGGATGGTAATGGTATTACGTGTTTCGGGGTTGGAGCAAAAGATTGGCCAGTGGTAAATAATTGTAATTTTTCTAGAAGGCATGCAGAAGAAATAGGATATAAGTATTATTATAAAAAACATAATGTTAATTTACTGCCGGATGCGATACGTGGTGATGTCTTTATGGGAATATGGGGAACAGGTAACCCTGTTACAGTCATAGGGTGGTTGCAGGACGTTTTAGGTGTTCCAAAGACCGGCAAAATCGATGAAACTACTATAAATGCATCAAAATCTTATAAAGGAAATCTAAGAAAAGAATTTTTGAGAAAAAGACTTACGAATATGAGGGGGTTGAAAGATTTTGAAAGATATGGTAACGGTTGGACTAAGGGTATTTATTTTTATTTGAAAAATGGCTGTCATTCTATATCTGAAAATGGTCAAGAAATAAAAACAAAAAAATGTCCACAAGTAACAAGGAAAGATTATGGATCAAATTGTTCAAGTGGGAATATAGTCATAAAATAGGAATAATATTTGTATTATTTTATTCCCCTTGCTTTAATTTGCGAAAAATGTAAAAATTGTATCAGGTTCTTATTTGTCTTACGGAACCATAACAAGCATAACAAAGGATTACGATTATGCGTCAAGGAAAAGTAAAATGGTATAACGGTAAAAAGTGCTTCGGGTTTATTACTCCGGATGCACCAAACGCAGACGGCAACACAGATGATGTATTTGTTCATTCCAGTTCATTAAAAGCCGCTGGTATTAGATTTTTGAATGAAAACGACATTGTCGAATTCGAAGAAGAAGTTCGAAGCGGTAAATTGTCGGCAACAACAATTTCAGTTATTCAGCGTGACGAAGAATCTGCTCAACGTTTCCAAGAACGCCGTGCAGAACGCAGACGCGCTGCCGAAGAACGCAAACATCGCGAAGAAAAAGCAAGTCGTCGTGGTTTCGCATTTTGGAAAAAATAATATTTAATTTCTAAAAAAAATCCCCCGTTTGGGGGATTTTTTATTTCTGGATAAAGTGCACACTGTATTGTGGTTTTTTATCTGCACCCAATGCTGCGCGTACGACTTTGTTTGAAGCAACTTGAACAGCGCGATGCAGGTTATTCCTATCCTTGCGCTCTGCTTTTGTTAAGCCGTCAATCGCTTTTGAAATTTCAATTTGAATTTGACGCTTCATAAAGCCTGTTTCGTCTGTTTCAAAGATTCCTGCACTAGATACTTCTGGAACACCTTTTAAGAATCCACGTTTATCAATAGGCAAAGTAACAAATACAGCACCGTTAGACGCAATCTTTTTGCGGTTCTTATAAACTTGATCGTTTGCGCTGCGTTCTGTTTCGCCTTCCATAACGACATAGCTTGTTTCTATTGTTTCAGCAACATATGGTTCGTTGCCATCGCTTAAAGCAATCATTTCGCCATTATGAACAATCATCATATGCTTTGCGCCACCGCGTTCCATTGCCATTTTGCCGTTCAGCATTTCATTGATATAGTCGCCGTGCATTGGAACGGATACTTGTGGGTGAACTATGTCATAGAATCTTTCCAATTCTGGACGGCCTGCATGTCCGCTGGCATGCAAATTGTCTGTGTCGAATATAGTATGTGTTTTAACACCCATGCGTGCCAACTTGTTATACAAGTTAGAAACATCTTGTTCGCGTCCAGGTATGATAATAGCACTAAAGACAACGGTGTCTGTTGGCATCAATTTCATTTCTTTTACCTGACCATGACACAAGCGAGTCAACATAGCGAACTTTTCACCCTGTGAACCTGTCAAGAAGATAGCTTGCTTTTCGGCTGGCAAGTCTTTGATTTCGCCATGTGTGTACACATCGTCTTTTTTCAAATAGCCCAATTTGATGCCCATTTCGCGAAATTCTGGCAATCCAACATAAGGTACAGGATTTGGATTGCTGCGTTCTTTGATTGCAGCAATACGGCCTGCATTGCGTGCGGCTTCGGCAAACATTTTAATACGTGCCAAGCTACGAGAATATCCAGTAACAATTACACGACCTGGTGCATTTTTCATGATTTCTGTCAAAGTATCACGAACCTGTGTTTCTGTAACTTGCTTTGTTTGGCGAGAAGAGTTTGTAGAATCACACATACAAGCCAGCAATTTAGGGTCAGAACCAATTTCAGTCAAGCGAGCAAAATTAGTTTGTGCTTCGATTGGGATATCGTCATTAAATGTCCAGTCGCCAGTGTGCAAGATTTTTCCAGCACCTGTTTTGATAATTAACATTTGTGCTTCTGGAATACTGTGAGTTACATGAAATGTTTCAACTTCAAATGGAGCTAAATCCAATGTGTCGCCATTGTGGTCGAATTCAATAATATCTTTGTGTGGATCAAAGTCCATTTCGATACCTGCAAAAGTTTGACGCAATATTTCAGCAGGGAAACGAGTGCAGTAAATAGGTTTTCTAAACTTTGGCCAGATATATTTCAATGCGCCGATATGGTCTTCGTGTCCGTGTGTGATAACAAAGCCAATTACATCTTTTTTGCGTTTTTCAAGCCAAGTTGTGTCACAGTATTGTACATCGCCTGCGCCAATTTCTTCGTCTAAAAAACCCATGCCGCAATCAACGACCAGATATTTACCTTTGTATTTATACAAGTACATGTTTTGGCCGATATGTTCCAAACCGCCCAATGCCATAAAATATACTTTTTCATCATTTGCGTCAGTTTCGTGTTTGTTTGTACCCTTGATAGCCTTTGGCGTCTTAGGTGTTGCACCTTTTTTTGGTGCAGTCTTTTTTTCTTTTACTTTAACCATTTATAATCCTTTGTTTAAGTTAATGTTTCGCCCAGCCACCCAATTCATTGCCAATAAAGAAAGATATCTTTATCCGTAGTGAATCTGTGGCTGTGCATCCATGCCCCATGGAAATCAATTAGTTTAATAAATGCACCTGGGGTAAATTGTGTGGATATATGAATATCCTATATATCTCTCTCGTTATACACACATGTATAATAGTATAAATATGCTAAAAAATCAAGTGTTTAGTAGGTTTAGGACAATTTAACCCTTTAATAAACGGGCTTTGTTTTTATCCCATTCGCGTTGTTTAATTGTTTCGCGTTTATCGACTTTGTTTTTACCGTATCCGATGCCAAGCAGAACTTTTAATTTTCCGCGATTGTTAAAATACAATTTTAATGGAACAATAGTTGCGCCTTTTTCTTGTAACTTTCCAATCAGGCGATTGATTTGATTGCGGTGTAATAATAACTGGCGACCGCGTCTTTCGTCAAAGTTAACTATGCGAGCAGCGGTTGGTAATTTTTGGATTTCTACACCAGCTAAAAACAAGTTGTCGCCACGTCTTTGTACGAAGCCATCAACGATTGTAACAAGACCGTATCGAATAGATTTTATCTCTGCGCCGGTTAATGAAATTCCAGCCTCTATTGTATCTTCAATAGAGTAATTGAATCGTGCTTTACGATTTTCAGAAACCTGTCCAAATTTTATAATATTTCTTACCATAATGCTTAATATTTTACACACATAAAAACAAATTGCAAATGTTATAGAGTGTGCTATGGTGATTTATATAACATAGTAAAGGTTTGAAATGTCAAAATATAATATTGATGAAATGGTATATTCAGCATACTTTGATTACAAACATGTAAAAAGCGAATTGAGTACACCTAATTGTGTTTGTGTAATTTTTAATAAATTAAGTAGTGTCAATAAGAAAGTGGAAGAAGTTAATGCAAAATGTAAGATAGAATTCCTGGGCGACAAAATTGCATTTACACCGCATTATCGCAGAAAAATTATTCGTGATAATTCGCATGCAAAGATAGTTTATGTGCGTGATTGTATAAGAAAAATATTGTTAGATTTAGGTTTTGATACATATGTATATCGTGATAGAATGTATTGCGGTACAATATATGTTTCTTTGCGCGAACCAAAAAATAAACAAAGATTACAACAGCTTGGAAATGTGTTTAAGTTTGATTGTAAAACACCTGTTTTAACCCAAACAATTTTAGATTCAATTAAACAGAATAAAAGATAAAAAACAAACCCGCATTTGCGGGTTTTAAAATTCAATTTTTGGATATAAAGCTTTTGTGTTTTGCATCAATATTTCTTCAAGCTTATCCAGTTCGATGTTTTTTATTTGTGCCAACACTCGTGCCGTTTCGACGACCATATATGGTTCGCAAGTTTTGCCGCGATGAGGAACAGGGGCGCAATACGGGGCGTCTGTTTCTATGACAATTCTATCAACAGGAATCTTTGAAAATGTTTCTCTGATTTCAGCCGAGTTTTTAAAAGTTAAAATTCCACTGGCAGAAAAGAAAAAACCACGATCCAACATTGTTTTTGCTAAATCCCAAGAGCTTGTAAAGCAGTGCATAACACCACTAATATCGCCTTTTAAAATTGCAGCAGTGTCTGACTCTGCATCGCGTGTATGTATTGCAACAGGCAGTGAGTGTTTCTTTGCAATTTCCAGTTGTTGTTCGAATAATCTGATTTGAATGTCGCGTGTTTCAGGACTGTAATGATAGTCTAATCCAATTTCGCCAACACCTACTACGCGTGGGTTTTGCAATACTTCATCTGTTAAGTATTTTGTAGTATCTGCAGGCGCGTATTCCGGGTGTATTCCAATTGTGCAAAAAATATTATCGTTTGTGTTTGCAATTTGTAGTGCGTGCGGAATGTCGGCTGGGTCAGCGGTAGGACATATCATAATATTAACACCAGTGTTTGCGGCATTATTTATAACAGATTCCAAACCATCGGTATATTTGTCAGTCAGATGACAGTGTGTATCTATAAACATTTTTTAATTTCCATAATTATTCTAAAGATACCGATTTCTGATTCCAGATTCAGTGTTTTAATGTTGTTAATAGCATGTGTTGCAACAGGGTACAAATCAGCCAAACCAAAGTGTGCAATAGCGTCCAGCAATATGCCGTGTAACGCAGAATCTGCGGCTATCTTTTTTGCAAGTGTCATTGCATCGCCACTATTTGCGTGCGTGTTTTCCAAGAAGCTAATCAAGTTAGCATAAACTTCATCACCACCAGATTGTTTAAGGTTAGCGATTTTTCCAAAACTTCCATTTGATAGTTTAAGTGTTTCTGTGCTGACTTCTTCTTCTGGTATAAATTTAAAGCACAAATCGCGTAACTGAGATATTGCCAAAGGTCGCATTTTCTCGACGCGCGCGCGTGAGCGTACGGTTGGCAAAACATTTGCAAGCTGATGCACGACCAACAAGAACAAGGTTTTTGCAGGTGGTTCTTCTAATAATTTCAAGATAGCATTCGATGCAGCAGTGTTTAACTGGTCGACCGAGTCGATTAACACTACGCGCCAACCGCCAGACATAGAAGACATCTGCATTTTGTCTATCATTGCACGAACAGTATAAACAGAGATTACTTTTCCGTCTGGTTTTGGTTTGCCATCTTTGTCGATATTTCTATCTTGATCGATGATAAAAAAGTCGCCGACATTACCATAAACCATTTTTGCGATTTTGTATGCCAATGTAGCCTTGCCAATACCCATAGGGCCAGTCAGCATCCATACAGGGTGCAAAGGATGAGAATCGCGATTGTTCCAAGCATTGATAAAATTATTCAATGTATCGGTATGTCCTACCAGATGTTCGTTTTCCATCGGGTGCGGGAAATTGTATGTCGAAGATTCTTTTTTTCGTGGTGCCATTTTATTATAACCCCAAGATAACTTTTATGTTTTTAACTAAACGACCGAGCAATATTGTTTTGTTGACTTTGTTTTTTGCAATCAGTGTTGTGCGAGCAATAACGCGCCCATTTTGTTCTGCTATCAGCTCGCCAATTATATCACCAGATTTTACAGGTGCTAATACTGGTTCGTCATATCGTGCTAATATGCGTATGTTTTTTAAGCCGACCTTTTTATCAACTGTGATTGCAAAAGTTTTTTCAACAGTGGCTGTAACGGTTGGCTTTCGTCCATACCATACAGGGATTTCGGCAATGTCGCTGCCAGCTTCAAAAAATACTTTGCCAGCTGTGTTTGCGAATCCGTATTCTAACAGTTTTTTCATTTCGGCAGCCAGTGCTTCGTGTCCTTTGCCGTTAAAGCCATTGATGACACCAATCAATCTGCGCCCGCCAATTTTTGCGCTTGCAACCATGCCGTAACCGCCACCGTCAGTATGTCCTGTCTTAAGGCCGTCTGCGCCACGCATAGTAAACAAAAGCTTGTTATAGTTAACAGTATGAGTTCTGCCCCAATCGCTACACCATTCTGTTTTGTGTTCTTTAAATTCAAAGCGTTTTGTAGCGAACATAGGATACAGTTCAGGATAATCAGAAATCAAATGAGAAGCCAATGTTGCTAGTTCGCGGCTTGTCATTAAATTATTAGGGTCAGGTAAGCCACTGGCATTGCCAAACGTTGATTGTTCCATGCCAATACTGCGGGCTTTGTCGGTCATTTTTGCTGTAAAAGCATTTTCAGAGCCTGCAATATGTTCGGCAACAACAACAGATGCGTCTCCGCCTGATAGTACTATGATTCCAAGTATTAAATCGCGCACAGATATTGTTTGTCCTGTAACCAAGCAGATTTTGCTGGCTGGATACCATTCTGGACGGTTATAGTCAGCATGTTCACCAACTGTGATTCTGTCGTCCAAAGTTAAATTACCTTTATCGATTTCATCAAACAATACAGCCAAAGTCATCAACTTTATCATTGAAGAAGGCGGCATCAAAGTATCTGCGTTTTTTGCGACAATTTCTACGCCTGAATCATAATCAATTAAAAAAGCAGATTTTGCACGTGTTTCAAATCCTGCGTTCGCTACTGTTGTTGTGAATAGTAAAAATAATAAGACAATTTTCTTTTTCATGATTTGGATGTTAGCAACAATAATTTATAATGCCAATATATTTTTTATAGCAAAAAAACAGTTGCGCTAATAATTGATTTTTTTCTACAGTGTTAATAAATGGAAGGGGTTTTATATGTTTGGATTAAAGAAAAAACATAGATTTCTGCGGTTTGTTACATGTTTTATTATGCTTGTGTTTTCTGCTTCGGCATATGCAGCTGCGGTAAAATGTATCGCAATGAATTCTTCATCGACATGTGTAAATACATATAATCAAGACGGTTATAATGCAGAGCCAGGGCAGAGTGACTGGGGTTCCAAGTGTGGTTCAGTTTATGTGCATGGGGTTTCAGCATGTGGTAAAAATCCGAATCAATCGATTGGTTGGGTAACTGATTCGGTTTCTTTGGATGGCGATGTTTCAAAAAACACAGCATGTTTTTGTAAATTGGTTCAGCCGGTCGTATCAAGATGGGTCTATGCAGAAAATCGTAGCACAGCTGGCGATTGTGCATGGTGGTGTCAGAATGCTTGTGCAGGCAAGTTGAATGATACATCTGGTACAAATCAAACTTTTCATAACTCAATCTTAGGAACTCTGTTTGAATAAGCTAAAGTCGATTTTATTTGCGTTACTTTTGATGCCATTGTCCAGTGCGATGGCTGATGTGTCGTGTCCATCAGGTTATACTACGGTATCAGAAAGTGATGTTTATGTTTCTTTGACTGGCAGTTGCCCATCTGGTCATACTCAGGTTGGTGGCGAATATGGTGGCGATAATGTTCAGAATTGTATTGATAGCTTAGCAAATGGTGCGTCTGTTTGTACTTTTTATGAAACCAGTTGTCAATCTGGCAAATACTTTGATGGTACTTCACATCAAATATGCCAAGCCGGTGCATACTGCGATGGCAGTGGTACTGCAACACCTGGTGTGTCAAGCTGTTCTTCTTCTTGTCCTGCAAATTCAAATAGTTCTGCGGGCGCGACATCGTGTACATGTAATACAGGCTATAATTATAACGGTGGTACAACTACAACAACTGGTGCATGTACAGCAAATACATATACAGTAGCTTATGATTGTAATGGTGGTACAGGCAGCACAACAGCTACCGCGACATACATGGATGTATTTACACCAAATACAAATGTGTGTGCTAGAACAGGGTATGAATTTGTTGAATGGACTATGGATGGCTCTGCTGTTGGGGATTCGTTCACATACAATTATACTTCAGACAAAACATTGGTTGCGGTATGGAAGCAATCAAGTGTAACATGCGAAGCGGGTGAATACTTGCCTGCAAATTCGACAAGTTGTTCTTCTTGTTTGTCGGGTTCATATTGTCCTGGTGGAACTTATGTAATGAGCGATACCGATATTGGCCTTAATCCATGTCCTGCAAATTCAAACAGTTCTGCTGGTGCGACATCTTGTACATGTAATGATACTTATACAGTAACGGGTTTACTTGGTGGTAATATTCAAACAACCACAGCTGATTGTAAGAAGATATCTTGTGGTGCAGGAAATATACTAATTAACGGCTCTTGCGCCAAGGCAGAATTTACAATCACGACAACAGATATGGATGCTGGCACAGATTTTAGTTTTGAAATCAGTGCATCTGGTACATATTATATCGACTGGGGCGATGGCTCGGATGTTCAAAAAATAGAAAAGACAGATCTTGCAAGTAGAACCTATCATCATACTTACACATCTAGCGGTGTTCGTACAATTGGCATGTATGGTGATGCGACTGGTTATACTTCCACTTTGTATGTTGGGGCGATTAGTTTCCGTGGTAATAATTACATAGACAAAGTAGGTGGCAGCTTGGGTGCTATCTTTAGTGGCAGCGCACACAGTATGTTCTATTATACTTTCTATGAATGTAGATCGTTAACAGAGATTCCATCAACATTGTTCGATGGTGTTACAGGTAATAACCCATGGATGTTTGGTTATACATTTAGAAATTGTACATCGTTGAAGGCGATTCCAGAGAAT